>CAYWHF010000418.1:0-2835 GCA_964457695.1 uncultured Methylocapsa sp. | reverse complement strand
AACCGATCCTTTTTGCGGCCTTTGGCGAAAATCCTCGCCACAGCGACGGCAATTATGATCGCTGGCTCGATTGACCAATCCGCAGTATCTGCACTTGATGCTACTCATCCTTTTAACCTCAGCGCCTCAAAAAAAGCGCTCACGACACAATTTTATCGGTTATTGGGATAAAATAACAACAGGTTTTAACACTGATTGTTTTGGTCATGACGCTTTCTTTTTCTTAAGATGTTCGATCACGGCAGTACTTTTCAGCTCGCGGATGGCGTCCGACGCTATCCACCAGGCCGAGCGAGTGTTTTGGATCTTGATGCGCGTCGCACATTCGAGCGCAAGTTTATTTATTAAGGACGAGGTTTCGCTTTCCGATCTGGCGTAAAGCCCAGTTCACCGCCTTTTTGACAAAATTGCGGTCGTCGTATGCGTGCTTTTCGATAACTGGCAGGAAGGCGGCAAGCTCCGCCTCGCGGCGTGTATATACGCGCGCTTCGGTCGCGGCGCCGCCATGCACCAATACGTAGCTGTTGAGGATGGGACGCAATTTTACTGCCAGACATTCGCCGTCAATTGCGCCTTTCCAGACCGGCTCGCCGGGCTTCCAACCCGAAACGCAAATGTACGTCTCGCCGCCGGCCCTGAAGTGGACGGCGAGGCCATCGCCCTGCGACGCGATTTCCACATCAAAGCGCTTGGCGCCAAGCATCACCGAACGCTCCGCTGTCAAGGCATAACTCGCAGCTTCCCTCTGCCCTGAGATCCAGCGCTTGCGCTGCTGCACCACATGATCTGCTGCTGCCACAACACTTGCCAGCAATCGCGCGAGTTTGCCTTCCGGCACAATTGGAGCAAAGCCCTGCTTGTATCCTTCAGCGATGAAGTCTGTCGAGAGCGCGCCGGCAAGAAAGCGCTTATGCCGCATGACGGCAGAGAGAAAATTGATATTGGTGTTTGGCCCCTCAACGACGAAGGAATCGAGGGCCTGCGCCTGGGCTCTTATGGCGGCCTCCCGATCCGCCGCATGGGTCACGAGTTTGGCAATCAGGGGATCGTAATGAATGGAGATCTCGCTTCCTTCGCAAAATCCTGAATCGATTCGCAGCATCGCGCCGCCCTCCAAGCCAGCGGGCGGGGGCCGGTAGGTCTTGAGCCGGCCGGTCGAAGGGAGAAAATTCCGTTCGGGGTCCTCCGCAAGAATGCGGCACTCGATCGCAACGCCCTTGACGTGCACCGCGTCTTGCGCAATCGGGAGGTTTTCCCCCGCGGCTGAGCGGATCATGTGTTCGACGAGATCAATGCCGGTGACAAGCTCGGTCACGGGATGCTCGACCTGAAGGCGCGTGTTCATTTCGAGAAAATAGAAGCTCTTGTCGTCGCCCGCGATAAATTCAACTGTGCCAGCCGAATCATAGTTGACGGCCTTGGCCAGAGCGACCGCCTGGCCGCCGAGCTTGCGGCGGATTTCCTCATCGATGAAGGGAGATGGCGCTTCCTCGATCAGCTTTTGGTGGCGGCGCTGGATGGAACATTCGCGTTCGCCAAGATGGATGACGTTTCCATGTTTGTCGGCCAGCAGTTGAACTTCGATGTGCCGGGAGGTGGGAATTAATTTTTCGATAAAAATCCGGCTGTCGCCAAAGGCGACTTTCGCTTCCGATTGCGCGCGGGCAAGATTTTCGCTCATGCTCTCGCGCGCCTCGACGACGCGCATCCCCCTGCCGCCGCCGCCCGCAACAGCTTTGAGCATCAAAGGATAGCCGAGAGCGCTCGCGGCCTCCAGCGCCTCCGCGGCGTTGCCGGTCACGCCGGAAAAGCCCGGCACGACCGCAATGCCCGAAGCGCGGGCTATTTCCTTTGCGGCCAATTTGTCGCCCATTGCCGCGATGGCCGCCGGGTGCGGACCAATGAACGCGATATGGTTTGACTCCAATGCACGTGCAAAATCTGCTTGCTCGGACAAAAATCCATAGCCGGGGTGAACCGCTTGCGCGCCCGTTGCCTTGCAGGCGGCGACGATATTTTCGATCACAAGATAACTTTGCGTGGAAGGAGGCGGCCCAATCGGCACGGCCTCGTCCGCCATCTCCACATGGAGCGCATCCTTATCCGCATCCGAATAGATGGCAACCACAGATATCCCCATTCGCCGAGCCGTCGCAATGATCCTGCAGGCAATTTCGCCGCGGTTCGCGATGAGGATTTTTTTAAACATTTGAGACCCTTGCGAGGCACGCATGACAGCGGCGCATAAGACAATGTACGAAACCTCGGCCAAAATAGCACGCGGCGCCGTCCTGCGTATCGCCTATTGAATTGATCGATTTTGACGCGCAAGCACCAAGCCGATCCTGGGCAAAACCGATGGTCTTTGTTGGCATTGCATCCCCGCAGGCGCGCCGCTATAAGCGCTCCCGGCGTCCCTTCTGGCACCCCTGGAGGCGCAGGCGCCCCGCAATTGAATATTCAAGTCTTCAGGATAAGCACGTAATGGCCGCGACAAGAACTCTTACAGCCACGGCGCGCGCAGGGACAGGCAAGGGAGCTGCCCGCCAAATTCGCCGTGAAGGCCGCATCCCAGCCGTCATCTACGGGGGCGGCGATTTGCCCGCGCCGGTTTGCCTTGCGCTCGCGTTGGGCCCGCCGGGGGGCCAACCCTGGCCGCACACGCAGGTGCGCCTCGTCCTTCCCCTCGGGCCGGGCTCCGGCGCCGACATCGGCGCGCGTCTCTACGCCGACCGCCTGACCGAGATGTGGGAGCAGGCGGTCGTCGTCGAGAACCGGCCGGGCGGCGACGGCGTCATCGCCATCAACGCAGTCATACAGGCGAAGGACGACCAC
>CAYWHF010000417.1:0-2845 GCA_964457695.1 uncultured Methylocapsa sp. | reverse complement strand
AAATCATTGGGGTACTTCTCGATTGAAAATGAGCTGCGGTGCGGTGAGCTTTAAGAATCTTCCCATCTTGATGCGTAATTCTCAATTAAAACGAAACCAATTCGCCAAATTTACTTTTTTGACAATAGGCAATTCTAGCTAGTTCAGGATGGCAACCACACAATGACCATTTCAGCCGAGTCCGCCGAGCAGTCACGGGCCACGCCTATCTACCATGGTGGTTGGGCCTGTTTGAGAATCTAGTTTATCAGAAAATGTCATGAGAATAAAGATCTCTCGACGTGAGGCATTTGCGGCGGCGGCAGGAGCAGCGGTCGCTATGCGGAAAAGAGCGGCTGCGCCTGAGCAGCCAAACATTCTTTGGCTGGTGAAACTGCAAGCGCTCAACGCGCTCACTAATTTGGGCGCTCTTGCCCTGACCATCTATACGTTCATCTGGTCACGGCTAGAGTCTGGCGGTTGCTTGCAACGATGAGGGTGCCACTATTGTGTTCGCACCGCTACTCGCCGCAACCGTCTTGCTCGCTGCTCTCTGAGGAGGACGACGGTGCGGCAATTTTGGCTGCCGGGAGAGGACCGCCGAGGGCGCCTCGCAGCGGCGGTGCCGGAAAAGCCCTGAGCCAAGGCGCCCACGCGGTCTCGGCAAAACGCATCCAGAATAAAAACGGGTTTGCGGCTTCCAAATAATTTCCAAATGCCTCGAAGGATGGGAGCGCCAGCACGTTAATCGAAAGCTGTTCGGTATCCCCGGCCGGCGAGCGGCTGTGAAGGATCTCGATCTTTAGCCTTGGCAATAGCGCGGTGGCTTTCGTTTCCTCAAAATCGCCATGCGGCATTGCTCTCTCCTTTTGTTGCAGAGGTAAACGGGACGGCCAAGGCGGCGCCCTCCCAATAATTATTTGGCAACATAGCAGCTCCCGCCGCTCCGCGCCAAGCGCTCCCGCCAGCGAGGCTCAATCCGGCTCTATCGCACAGGGTTCGAGGGAGAAAGATCCCAGTCTGCTGGCGTTCCTTCCGGGACACGAGCTGTTCTTTGGCGCATCGGCGGTCCCACCGATTCTGGGGGAAGGGGCGCATAGGCGCGGGCGGTCGGCACGCGCGCGGCCTCGGCAAAAAGGGCATCGGGGATGCGCGCTTGCGGGCTCATCCCTGGCCCGGCGTGCAAGGCAAGCCTTTCGTCCGAAAGAGCCCTGCTTTCTGCAATATCGACGTCCTCGTCGATATCGGGCGGATTGGGCAGGCCATCCAGCGGAGGCCCTGGGACGGGGCTTGGGCCGAGCAAGGGCCGGCAGATCCGGCGCGGACCGGAAGACGTGTTTCCATGCAGGGCGAGATCGAGATGGATATGATTATAGTGAAACATGTTGGATCCGGGCCCAAGCACGGTCGTGAATTGGCCGCACGCACCCGAGTGGACGTCTTGCAGAAAAGCCCGGGCCTGTTCGCCGCCCCGCGTCCAATCATGCAAAATCGTTATCTCGCGCCCGTCGGCGAGACGAAATCCGCCGATATCGATCGCATTGCCAAAGGCATGTTCGGAAATACGCGCGCCCGGCAGGTTGTTCATCGTCCGGCAGCTGAAGGCTCCCATCCCGTCGATCTCGGCCACTTCCTGGCCGAGGCGCGCCCGCGCGGAAGGCTGCACGATTTCGCTCACCCAGGCGTTGAGCCTCGCAATCATTGGACAGTCGAGCGTATAGACCGCGTTCAGGCGCACGCCGCCATCGAGCAAGGCGCTGACCTTAAAAGGGTAAGAGAGCCCGCAAATGCCCGGGCCGTCGATCTCCCGAGCGGGCTGGATATATGCCGAGACCTGAAATGGCTTTTGCGCGAGGCAGGCCTTTTCTGCCGCGCCGCGCCAAGCTGGCCTTCGCGGCGTCTCATAGTTCGAGCAGCCGGCAAGCATGAGTATCAGGGCCGCGCAAGCGGCAAAAGGCAAAACGCGGCACGCCATTGTTGAAAAATGCGCGCAATTTGTTAACTGGCCTTAAAACTTCGCGGTTAATGGTTTCGAAACGGTGGCGCGGGTTAGGCGCATTGCGGCGCAGAAGCTAGCCATCAGGCCCGCGAAAGTTTGCTTCGCTTCAATCCAAATCCAATGTTGTCTTGTCCCGGCGCGGTTGCGTGAGACACGCCTCGACACTTTTGAAGTTACGCGGTTAAACCAGCGAACCTGTGGCTAAGGCGCGGGTCCCGCTCGGCGATCCGGATCCTGATTGGCACGGGCAAATGAGCGTCCTTCCACGTGAACAACTTAGCCGCGCCGAGAATAATGATGAGTTCCGTACGAAGGCGCTCCTCCAAATCGCCGTCACGGAGGCTTTTGCCTTGCTCGATGCCGGCAAGGGGCAGGAGGCCGTCGGCCAAATTGTGCAATATGCGGATGTGGCCGCCCAGAGCAGCGCAGGCTGCTATGTCTTCGGGCTCATTTATTTCAACGCCAGCAAGCTGCGCGATGCGCTCTCGTGGTTTAATCGCGCAATTGCACTGCAACCATCCTTTATCGACGCGCTATCCGCGCGGGCCGTCGTTCATCAGCGTCTTGGTCAGCCGCAGGAGGCGCTTAAATCGTTCGAAGCATTCCTAAAACTGCGGCCGCACGATGTGGAAACCTTGTTTAGCATCGGCGTTGTGTCGCAGAGCCTCGGCCGCGTAGCGGAAGCGCTCGCCGCCTATGAAGAGGCGCTGCGATTGAGCCCTTCCCACTGCGGGGCACTGACCAATCGCGGCGCGCTGCTGGAGCGATTCGGGAGGATTGACGAAGTCCTTGCTTGTTTCGACGGGGTTTCGGCCGCAACTCCGGGAGATTGCCGGGATTTGTTTAATCGGGGTCCGGTCGTTCAGG
>CAYWHF010000416.1:0-2846 GCA_964457695.1 uncultured Methylocapsa sp. | reverse complement strand
GGGCGCGACTTGGATAGCCTGGCATTGATAGCAATCGCTATGTTTGCATTTGAAGGCTGTCTGAAGTTCGCAAGCACAGACCGTGCTAGGGCCCAGGAAGCTCAGACCATAAGTTGCGAAAGAAAATGTACAAATGTAAAAAACAAATGCCATAACGAAGGGGGCACAGACGAAATGTGCGACTATGATTATAAGGTGTGTAAAAAGGATTGCAGCTAGTAAAAATGATCGCATAGTCGGCGCTCTGATGTGATCCGATCCCATCGTAAGGAATGGGGCCGGACGTGTTTTGACACGACATGACGGCAACCGGGATTTACCGGTGTCGATCAGCGAGCGGGCCGCTTGAGGAATCTCGGCGGCCGACTCGGCGCTCGTATCGGCCAGGGCAAAGGACTTCGCCTTGCCTTTCCGGCGTGTCTACAAGCCGCTGTCCGGCATGGCCTTTGAAATGGCCCTGCGCCAAAGGAAGGTCGCGGCGTAGCCGCGCCCGCGGTTAACCATCGAATTGCCTCGGCTGCGGCTGGTGTCAGGTGAGCTGCTTCATAATCGAGATCTCATGCGATATCGCCGCGTCAGGCATCTATTCCACCATTCGTATGAGTTCTTCACTCCCATAGTCAAAAATCCCTTTCTGGTCAGGGCGCAATGGGCGGGGGCTCGCGCTGTTTGTCGATTTGTGCTTTGTTATTTCGGGTTTTGTGGTTGCCTACATCTACCATAATCGGATGAATTCTGTTGCCGACTATGTTACATTTCTTCAGCGTCGGCTGGACTGCCTTGTCCGCATATCATTCCAAAAGTGGAGCATGGTCGGGCTACCGGTCCGGACAGTTCTTCCGCCCCGGCAGCCGGCGTGCTACGTAGCTTCGCGCGCGGCGCAATCCCGCCATTCCTTTCTCTCCGCCCTGACACACCATGCAAACGCGCATCGACCGCCGATTCGAAGAGCTGTCACGGCAAGGCCGCGCGGCTCTCGTAACTTTCGTAATGGCAGGCGACCCTGAACCTGCCGCTTGCCTTGCCATTTTGCAAGCGCTTACGGCCGCCGGCGCCGACGTCATCGAACTTGGCATGCCGTTCACGGACCCGATGGCGGATGGGCCCGCTATTCAGGCGGCGGGGCTGCGCGCGCTCAAGGCCGGAACAACACTTTCCACGACTTTCGACATCGTCGCCGGCTTCCGGAAAAGCGACGACGCGACACCAATCGTGCTCATGGGCTATTACAATCCAATCTATATCTATGGGGTCGACGCTTTCCTGCGCGACGCAAAAGCTGCCGGGGTGGATGGCTTGATTGCCGTCGACTTGCCGCCCGAAGAGGATGGGGAGCTCTGTCTGCCCGCGCTCGCGGCGGGAATGAATTTTATCCGCCTCGCGACGCCAACGACAGACGATGCAAGGCTTCCGGCCGTCCTCGCCAATACGTCGGGATTTGTCTATTATGTCTCAATTACAGGAATTACGGGAGCCGCGGCTCCGGAAGTTGCCAAAGTCGCCTCGGCGGTTGCGCGCATAAAGCAGCATACAAAATTGCCGGTGGTCGTTGGCTTCGGCGTGAAGTATTCTGCAGCCGCGAAGGCGATCGCAGCGCACGCAGACGGTGTCGTGATCGGCTCGGCCCTCGTCGAAACTCTGCGGGCCTCACTTGACGAAAGGGGCAAGCCAACGGAAAAAAGTGTGAAAGCCGTCGTGGATTTGGTCGCCGGCATCGCGCAGGGGGTGCGGTCGGCCGCGCCCGCTCCTGTCTGAATTCTCAAGCAGCAAGGTTAAGACAGGATCATCGATGAACTGGATTTCCAATGTTGTGCCGCCCAGGGTTAGGTCCTTGCTCCGGCGCGATACCCCACAAAACCTCTGGGTCAAATGCCCGGATAGCGGCGAACTCGTCTTTCACAAGGACCTCGAAGCCAATCACTTTGTTGTGCCAGGCTCAGGCTATCACATGCGCATGCCGCTCAAGGAGCGGCTCGACAATCTTTTCGACGATGCAATCTATGACGAGATTACCACCCCGGAAGTGCCTTTTGACCCGCTTAAGTTTCGTGATGTGAAACGCTACACCGACAGGCTGAAGGAGTATCGCCAGAAAACATCCGCGTCCGACTCGGTGCGTCTTGCCAACGGAAAATTGCAGGGTATGGAAATTGTCGCGGCGGTACAGGACTTTGAGTTTCTTGCCGGCTCGCTTGGTCTGGCAGCGGGCGAAGCAATTGTAACGGGGATGATGACCGCGGTCGAGCGCCGCACACCCTTTATCATCTTCACGGCCTCGGGCGGCGCGCGGATGCAAGAGGGTATCTTCTCGCTGATGCAAATGCCGCGCACGACGATTGCTGTACAATGTCTGCGCGAGGCCAAGGTTCCTTATATCGTCGTCTTGACCAATCCGACAACGGGCGGCGTTACGGCTTCATATGCTATGCTCGGGGACATCCATATCGCCGAACCTGGAGCGGTTATTGGTTTTGCCGGTGCCCGGGTGATCGAGCAGACGATCCGCGAGCGTCTGCCGGTCGGGTTTCAGCGTGCCGAATATCTCGAAGCCCATGGCATGATAGACATGGTGGTCAACAGGCACGATTTGCGGGCAACCTTGGCCCGGCTATGTGCCCTGCTGACGCGAACCCCGCAGAACGCGCCAGCCGCCGCCTAACGGCTGCAAACAAAGACCGTCATGGATTCGCTCGACAGTCTTCTCGCCCGCCTATTCACTCTGCATCGCAATAAGATCGAATTGTCGCTTGGCCGGATCTACCGGCTGCTAGCGGCGCTCGGGTCGCCGGAGGCGCGGGTTGCGCCCGTTATCCATGTCGCCGGAACCAATGGCAAGGGCTCGACCA
>CAYWHF010000415.1:0-2846 GCA_964457695.1 uncultured Methylocapsa sp. | reverse complement strand
GGGTCAAGCGGAGTTAGGCGCGGCTCGTACTCGAACTTAAACTTTGTCTTGTGAGCCAACTTGGCCATAAAATTCCCTGCCGTTTCATTGCAGGAGCAGCCATCTGCTGGTCAGTGGCTTAGGTGGGCAATATATACTTTCGATGTGGTAAGCGATGAAGCTTAACCCATAAAATGCTGGTCTAATTGGCGGAGGCAAAGTGTGCCACTGAACCGGCTGTGAAGTGCCGCTTTGAAGGCGGCGCAAAAGTGTACCGGTCCTTGTAAGCCGTCTTGACGCCGTTGATTGGCATTGAGGGGCTGGAAGGATGTTCACAGTGGAACTTTATGCCAAGATCAGACGCGCGGTTATGGTTGAGGGGCTGAGCTGCAGGGAAGCAGCGAAGCGATTTGGGGTTCACCGGAACACGATCACGAAGATGCTGAGTTTTTCCGTTCCGCCCGGCTACCGGCGGCGTGAACGGCCGGCATCGAAGAAGCTAGGGCCTCATATGGCGTGGATCGACGCCATTCTTGAAGGCGACAGCAAGGTTCACAAGAAGCAGCGGCACACGGCGCGCCGGATTTTCGAGCGGCTACGGGATGAACAAGGGTTTAGCGGCGGCTACACGATCGTGCGTGACTATGTGGCGGCGGCGAGACTGCGGGCGCGGGAGATGTTTGTTCCGCTGAGCCATCGTCCAGGCCATGCGCAGGCGGATTTCGGCGAGGCGGATGGGTACATCGGCGGGAAGAAGGTACGGTTCCATTATTTTTGCATGGATCTGCCGCACTCGGATGGCTGCTTTGTCAAGGCGTATCCGGCTGAGACCGCGGAAGCGTTTTGCGATGGCCACGTGGCGGCATTCGATTTCTTTGGCGGTGTGCCGCAAACGATTCTTTACGACAACAGCAAACTGGCGGTGGCCAAGATCGCGAAGGGCGGAAAGCGGCTGCGCTCGAAGATGTTCGCGGAGCTGCAGAGCCATTATCTTTTTGAAGACCGCTTTGGGCGGCCGGGAAGGGGAAACGATAAGGGCAAAGTGGAAGGTCTGGTTGGCTTTGTCCGGCGCAATTTCATGACGCCGTTGCCGGTAGCTGAGGATTTTGATGCTTTCAACGCCCGGCTCCTCGATGCCTGCACCAAGCGCCGTCAGGCGATCTTACGCGGCCACAGAATGACAATCGCCGAGCGGATGCAAGCGGACCTGGCGGCCTTCATGAAGTTCCCTGTGGCGCCTTATGATGCTTGTGACAAAATCGCCACTCGGGTCTCATCCTTGTCGCTTGTGCGCTACAAGAACAACGATTACTCGGCACCGGCGCGCTACGGCCATCAAGAGGTTCTGGCGAAGGGATATGTCGACCGGGTGGAGATCGTCTGCCGTGACGAGACGATCGCCGTGCATCCGCGCAGCTATGAGAAGTCCGATTTTATCTACAACCCGCTGCATTATCTGGCGTTGCTGGAACAAAAGACCAAGGCGCTCGATCAAGCGGCACCGCTGGATGATTGGCGGCTTGCGGACTGTATTCATCGGCTGCGGCGGCTCATGGAAGCCCGAATGGGAATCGCGGGACGGCGCGAGTTCATCCAGGTGTTGCGGCTGATGGAGGATTTTCATCAGCACCAGGTGGAACAGGCCGTGAGTGAAGCGTTGCGGCTTGGCGCCATCAGCTTCGATGCGGTGAAGATGCTACTATTAGCGCGACTAGAGAACCGGCCGGCGCGGCTTGATCTGACGTTTTATCCTTATCTGCCGGCCGCGACCGTCGGGACAACCGATCCGCGCGCCTATCTTGCCCTCATTGTCGATTCGGGCTCCGTTTCTCCGGCGGCGGGAGTACAGGCATGACCATGCCGCAAGAGACCCCAATGCCTGCGATCGTTGCTCCCCAGGTTCTGCTCGGCAATCATCTCAAAGCCTTGAAGCTTCCTACATTTGCACGCGAATATGAGAAAGTTGCCATGGAATCGGCGCAGGACCGCGCCGATTACCCGCGCTATCTGCTGCGTCTTTGCGAACTGGAGCGCATTGATCGTGAGCGCCGCAACGTGGAGCGCCGGATTCGGCTCGCCCGTTTTCCGCAGACCAAGAGCTTCGATACGTTCGACTTCGCCGCCCAGCCGTCCCTAAACAAGGCGCTGGTTCTGGAACTGATCCGCTGCGAATGGATCGGCAGGCGCCAGAACTGCATTGCGCTCGGGCCATCCGGAACCGGCAAAACACACGTGGCCTTGGGGCTGGGCTTAGCCGCATGCCAGAAGGGGTACAGCGTTGCCTTCACGACCGCGGCCGCGCTCGTGCATGAGCTCATGGAAGCACGCGACGAGCGTCGCCTGCGCGCCCTGCAAAAGCACCTCAACACGGTCAAGCTGCTGATTGTCGATGAGTTGGGCTATGTGCCGTTCACAGCTGTTGGTTCCGAACTCCTTTTCGAGGTGTTCAGCCAGCGCTATGAACGTGGCGCCACGCTGGTCACCAGCAATCTGCCGTTCGATGAATGGACTTCTATATTCGGCTCGGAACGGCTCACCGGCGCCTTGCTCGACCGGCTTACCCATCATGTCCATATCCTGGAGATGAACGGCGAAAGCTACCGCCTCGCCACGAGCAAGAAGGCACAGCGGCGATCAGCTCAGGAGAAAAGCCAAAATCCGAAAACGCCAAATGAAGGAGACACCGCCACCAAAATATAAATCCATTACCAAAGCACGGAAACGAACGCCGGGGCTTCATAGCCCTTTTCTCTTAACCCGACTGGTACACTTTCACACCGCCATTTGGCACAATTTGTCTCCGGCATTGACATTTGAAGGCGTTGAGCCGGCGGTGACTGGTCGGCCGTCATACCATCCCTCGGTTC
>CAYWHF010000414.1:1155-2854 GCA_964457695.1 uncultured Methylocapsa sp. | reverse complement strand
GGTCCGCTTTGGAAAAGCGAGCGCGAAAGGACGCACTCAAAAGGGTCTTATATTACTTACAGGAGGATCGCACAGTCATTGATTAGAAGGGTGCTGCGCGGCGTTGGAGATAATGGGTGCACCGAAGTTTGACGACCGTGATCGCGAATTCGCGAGAGATGTACTCAACGCGTCGGTAGGACTTATGTCAATTCTCGTTGTGGTGATCACGTTCCTCGTTGTTGAATACAAGCGCCATCAAAATGATCGTGAAATCGCCGGGCTAATTTATGAAGCAGTTATAGGCACGACTGGAGCGTCCGTTGTTGCCGGGGTCCTTGCTTTAGGCGCTCTATTTCAACTCTGATTAAACCGGGGGAGCACCTTGCCACTTGCGTTGGGATTCGGCGCATTAATTGCACTAATGGCAATGGGGATCGTGTTCGTTGTGCATGCAGTATTGAAATAGACAGGGAGGATTCCATGACGCACGGGCTTACCGGACCCGACTGGGCACTTTTCAAAGAGGAAAATAAAAAGAAGCTTGTGAAATGCCTGGTTGAGGAGACCGTTGAAGGAAGTTGCACCCGGCTGACCAAATATCTGAATATTGCAAAGGAAGTTTTGACAACGTTTCAGAAAATTGATGCCCTCTACACCCTTCCAAACCCTCGTACCTATAAGCTTGCCAACAATGAGGATCTTCGGGTGCAAATCACTGCCAAGATGATCCAACACCAAGACCTTGAGATTGCTGGAATACTCGATTCGCTGAATATGCCTTCCACCGACTCCGAGGTCTATATTATGTGCGAGCGGTTTGCACGTGTTGTTATAAAACATGAAAATGATTCTGACTGCACCAATATCTTAGGCGAGTTGACTAAGGTAGGATTTTGATTCCGCAAAAAAGATTAACGTTTCAATGATAAGAGACCCATCGATGACTATGATGACAACTTTGTATCGTCGGGAGTTCCTATTTACCGCGCCGCTTCTTTTAGCGGCGCTCGGCTCGCCCGCGGCCACCAATATAACTCTAGCGCAGCAGATGTCAGACAAACCTCAGGTGAAGCGATCAGAAGTGAAACCCTTGGTCAGGCAGTTCGTGGAAAAAATGTCGCAGGATGCGATGAAATACAATGGGGTCGGGTTCACCGAAGAACAGAAGATCAAGATGGTGAATGATATGCTATTCAAGATGGAAACTCAGGGTCCTTACGAATTTGTCGACCCATAGACACTGCAGAAGCTGAGACCCTGTGCCAGCCGCGAGCGGCTATGCCTAAAATGCCCCACAATCAAACTGAGGCACTACCGTGTCGCAATCAGTCTTGCAACTGATCCGGCAATCACTATTAAGGTTCCATGCTGTGGTTAATTTTTGCCGTATTCACGGCCGGCGCGGTAACATGCGTGCTGTGGCCGCTTTGGAGAGCGCCTCGCCCGCTCACGCGCCGCGATATCGGCGTCGCCATCTATAAGGCGCAACTTTCCGAGATCGAGCGGGACGAAGCGCAACGCATCGTGACCAAACAAGATGCCGAGAGCGCGAAAGCCGAAGCGGCCCGCCGGCTGCTTGCAATGGAAACCGCGAATCAAACATTGGCGGGCGCGTAGCAGACAAAAGGGGTCCTTTGATCGAGAGCCATCCTTGATGTCCGTCACGTATTTTGCTTGGCGTTCGACACAGCCATGCGACAGCCTGACTTGCCGCAAA
>CAYWHF010000414.1:0-1145 GCA_964457695.1 uncultured Methylocapsa sp. | reverse complement strand
GGGCCCGTCGCAGACAATATCGGCGCTTGCATCGCTGGTCATCCTGATGTTCGTTCCAGCACTTTCTTTGACCATCTACACCGCCATCGGTCATCCTGACTTGCCCGATGCACCTCTTTCGGTGCGGCTTCAATCTTCGCCGGAGAAGCTGGATTTGGCAGCCGCCATTGCAAAGATCGAATCACATCTCGCGCAACACCCGGAGGATGGGCGCGGTTATGAAGTTCTGGCACCTGTTTATCTTAGGATCGGCCGCGCGCGTGACGCCGTGAATGCGGCCCGCGCGGCCCTGCGTCTCCTGGGCGAGTCGGCGGCGCGGCAAACGCTTTATGGCGAGGCCATGGTTGTTGCCGCCAATGGCGCCGTGACCCCGGAAGCGGCGCGAGCCTTCGAGGCCGCCGCGGCCGCGGATCCATCGGCCGGAAAACCGCGGTTTTTCCTCGGACTCTACGCCGAGCAGCAGGGCGACAAGGAGCGGGCAAAGGAAATCTGGACGAAGCTTGCCACCGATGCGCCGCCCGATTCGCAAGTGGCGCAAGCACTGCGCCAACGGATCGCCGCTCTTGGCGTAGGGCAGGAAGGCGCAAATAGTGCAGCGGCCCAGGACGGCCAGCAAATGCGCGCCATCCGCGCGATGGTCGATGGGCTTGCCGCGCGGCTTGCCCAAAACGGCAATGATCTTGAAGGGTGGCTGCGCCTTGTGCGCTCCTATTCGGTCTTGCAAGAGACCGGCAAGGCACGCAGTGCGCTCATCGATGCGAAACGCAATCTCGCAGGCGATCCAAGCGCCATCGCGCGCCTCGAGGCGCTCGCACGCGAACTCGGACTTGAAGGCTGATCCAAAAGTGACACGCAAGAAACGCCGTCTTTTGATGATTTTGTCGGCCGTTGGCACCCTCGGTCTCGCAATGGGCCTGGTGCTGTTCGCTCTTCGCGACAATATCGTGTTTTTTTACGGCCCGAGCGAGCTCGCGCAAAAACCGCCAAGGGTCGGGCAGAGGCTGCGGATCGGCGGCCTTGTGAAAGAGGGGACTTTGGTACGTGAGAACGGCCAGACCGTGCGCTTCGCCGTCACCGACACCAAGCAAGAGATCGAAGTCACTTATACGGGACTATTGCCCGACCTTTTTCGGGAAGGCCAAGGA
>CAYWHF010000413.1:0-2856 GCA_964457695.1 uncultured Methylocapsa sp. | reverse complement strand
GTGCGGAAGCGCCGGAACGCATTTCCTTTACAGCCATGGCGGGCATTCAGCGCGAGCTCGCGGAAGCGCTCCTGCGCGATCCGGCGGTCGAAAGCGCGAGCTCCTTCATCGGCGTCGATGGCGACAACGCGACGTTGAATACCGGCCGGTTCTTGATCAATCTCAAACCCAGGGCAAACCGGGCAGCCAGTGTAACAGAAGCCGCGCGAAGAATGCAAAGGGAGGTCGCCGGCATGCCTGGCATCGTGCTCCGCATGCATCCGGTGCAGGATCTGACGATTGATTCCAGTATCGGCCGCGCGCAATATCACTTTATTCTGCAGACCCCCAATCCTGGGGATCTTAACATTTGGGTGAAGAGGCTTACGCAAAGGCTCTCGCAGCTGGCGGAGCTTAGCGACGTTGCCAGCGATAGCGAGGGCCAAGGGCTTGCGCTGGAACTCTTTATCGACCGGGCGGCAGCCGCCCGCTATGGGATTACCCCTGCGACGGTGGACAATGCGCTCTACGATGCCTTCGGCCAGCGCATCATCTCGACCATCTATACGCAGTCGAATCAATCCCGGATCATCATGGAAGCCGACCCTTCCTTGCAGCAGGCGCTCTCCAGCCTTTCGTCGTTTTACCTGCCCTCGTCGACATCGGGTCAAAATGGGCAAGTGCCGCTTTCTGCGATCGTTAAGGCCAGTCAGCGCCAAGCGCCTTTGCTGGTCACCCACCTCGGGCAATTTCCGGCTGGCAAAATTTCGTTCAATACCGCGCGCGGCGCCTCGCTTGGCGCGGCCATCGCGGCAATCGAAAAGGCGGGCCAGGAAATAGGCCTGCCAGGCAGTTTCCTCATTTCCTTTCAAGGAGCCGCGGCAGCGTTCCGCGCCTCGGCAACGAACGAGGTTTTTCTGATCATAGCGGCGATCATTGCGATGTATATCGTGCTCGGCGTTCTCTACGAAAGCTTCATCCATCCGATCACGATCCTCTCGACGCTGCCGTCGGCGGGCGCCGGAGCGCTCGTGGCGCTCATCGTTTCTGGCCATGACCTCGATGTCATTGCGATCATCGGCATCATTTTGCTGATCGGGATCGTCAAGAAGAATGCGATCATGATGATCGACTTCGCGCTCGATGCCGAACGCACGAATGGGCTCGCGCCGGAGGAGGCTATTTTTCAGGCGTGTCTCTTGCGGTTCCGGCCCATCTTGATGACGACTTTCGCCGCCATGCTCAGCGCGGCGCCGCTGATGCTCGGCACCGGCACCGGCTCGGAGCTGCGCAACCCGCTCGGCATTGCGCTCATCGGCGGGCTTGCCGTGAGCCAAGTCTTGACGCTCTTTACGACGCCGGTGATCTACCTTTATTTCGATCGCCTGGCGCGGCGGCTATCTGCTTGGCGCGCCGGGAGCCCGCTTGCCGCGGGAACGCTGCAAGACTGACCCCCTTGCTGCCGTTGCGCACGAGGCCGATGGCGCATTCCGGCGCGATTGGCGCCGGTCTATCCTTTGGCCAAAGAATCGATGAGCCTGCGCAAGGTCGCGATCGTCGAAGGGTCGGCAATCCCATCGACGAGGAATTGCCGGTAATGCCGCTGGAATGCAGAAACAGCGGACTCGGTCCTCGCATCATAATGACCGGTCGCGTCGATTCCATAGCCGTATCGCCCGAGCATGGCTTGGAGCTCCAGCACTTCGGGGCCGCTGCCGCCGGGTGCGAACCGGGGCCCGTCCTTGATCGCGGAAGCGGGCACAAAATGGCCTATCCCGGCCTTGGCTAATCTCCACCAGGGAAAATGTTCGCCAGGGTCGATCTTGCGCCAATGGGATACGTCGGAATGCGCAAGCACCCGCTCGGGCCTGATGCGCCAGCGCGCGATGATATCATGGCAAAGCGCGATGACGGTTTCGATTTGCGCCGGCGGATACTCCGGCAGCCCCGCGCGATGCCCGGCGTTGGCGATTTCGATCCCGATTGATACATCATTCATATCGCTTTCGCCGGCCCAAACGCCTTGGCCTGCGTGCCAAGCCCGCCGCGATTCCGGCACGAGTTGCGTGACGCGGCCATCCTCCCAGACTAGATAATGAGACGACACCTCCGACGCCGGATCGCAGAGCTGCCGCAAGGCCGCCTCGCCATCCGGCAGGCCGGTGTAATGCAGCAGAATTGCATCGGGTCTCTTGCCGCCTTTGCGCACGCCGTGATTGGGCGAAGGAACGAGTACGGCGGGCAGCGCGCTGTCAGGCGTCAATAGGCGTAATAGCCCGTGCAGACTTGATTCCCATAGGCATCATAGCCGTATCTTGCGCAGCGCGGAGGCGGAGGCGGCGGAGCGCCGTAGTACGGCGGTGGGGGTGGCGGCGGTGTGGTCGCAGCGCCGACAATTGCGCCCGTGGCAGCGCCGAGCACGCCGCCAGCCACAGCCGCGCCGGCTGAGTGACCCGCTGCGGCGCCGATCGCCGCACCGGTCGCGCCGCCAAGTGCCGCACCGCTGAGTCCGCGTTGCTCCGGCGTATAGCCGCAACCGGCGAGTATAAAGGACGACGTGACAAACATCGTCATAGCAAATATCTTACTCATGCTACTTCCTAGCATTTCCTTCGCTGATCCCAATCTGTCCAGACACCCCACCCGGAGCGTTGGGTCAAGTCCGAAATCGCGGCTTAAGTGTGGAATTTGCGGCCCCACGTGATTTCTCCTGCGTAGGCTTACTGATTTGACACCAACAACACTGCCCCAAGATTGACGAAGGCGCGGCGTATAACTATGTCGCACAGGCCAGCTGGCCGGATGGCCGCCGCTTTCGCAGCGGAGGAAAGTCCGGGCTCCACGGAGACACGGTGCCGGATAACGTCCGGCGGGGGC
>CAYWHF010000412.1:0-2858 GCA_964457695.1 uncultured Methylocapsa sp. | reverse complement strand
CCCATTCCCAGGTCGGGCAGCCCGTTGCGTGACTGAAACGTTTTGCCATTGTAGATCAGCTTCAAACCCGTGTTCAGATAGCTGTAATGCCGTAGCCGTCTCTCGACATGTTCCGGTTTGAACTCAACTTCTTTGAAAATCGCCGGGTCCGGCTCGAACCGAATCAGCGTGCCGTCCGCCTCATTCGTGCTCTTGCCTTTCTTCTCGTTCTTGAGTTTTCCCTGCTTGAAAGCGGCTTCGACGAATTGGAAAAATTGATCCGTGAGATCAAGGAAAGGGTCATGGCCATCCGCGCGCAGCCGGTGAAATCAGTGTTTCAACGGATTCCGCGGCTTGTGCGGGAGGTCGGCGCAATGACCGGCAAGTCGGTCCGGCTCGTCACGGAAGGGGAAAGCACAGAGGTTGATAAGACGGTCATCGAGCATCTGGCCGATCCTCTCACTCATATGATCCGCAATGCTATCGACCATGGGCTTGAATCGCCTGAAACGCGCAAAGTAAAAGGGAAGGCTGAGGAAGGCGTCGTTCGCCTTTCGGCGATGCATAGATCCGGGCGCATCGTCATCGAAGTTGCCGACGATGGCGCGGGGATCGATCGCCCAAAAGTCAAGTCACTTGCTGCCGCCAAAGGGCTCATCGCGTCCGATGCGCCACTTTCCGACGAGGAAATCGACAATCTGATTTTTTTGCCCGGCTTTTCGACCGCCACCACGGTCTCGGACATATCGGGGCGCGGCGTCGGAATGGATGTCGTGCGCCGTTCAATTCAGGCGCTTGGCGGGCGCATTTCGATTCGTTCGCGGCCTGGAGAAGGCTCGACCTTCATCATGAGCCTTCCTCTGACGCTTGCCGTGCTCGACGGCATGGTGGTGACGGTTGCGGGCGAGACTCTTGTCGTGCCCCTGACCGCCATTATAGAAACTTTGCAGCCAAAACCCGGCGCGGTGCACCGGTTTGGAGGCAATGCCAAGGTCATTGCCATACGCGATCAGTTTATTCCCTTGATCGATGTCGGACATGAGCTCGGCTATCGCGCCGATTTCGCCGATCCAGGCGCAAGTCTTGTTCTGCTCGTCGAATCCGGGAACCGCGTACGCGGTGCGATATTGGTCGACACCGTTTTGGGCCAGCGTCAGGTCGTGATTAAGAGCCTTGAGGCAAATTACCGGCACGTTCAAGGAGTTGCCGGCGCGACAATTCTTGGCGACGGCAGGGTTGCATTCATCCTCGACATCGACGCGGTCGTATCCCATTCGAGGGAAGACGCCGGTAACTCCGAACAGCTTTTTGCCGCGGCGGGCTAAGCAAATGACCGATCTCGCCAGGACCAAGTTAAACGCCGCAAGCGCCCAAGCTGGGACGCGTGAATTCATAGCGTTTCGTGTCGGCAGCCAGGAATTCTGCGTCAATATTATGTCGGTGCGCGAATTCCGCTGTTGGACAAAGACGACGGTGCTGCCCGCAGCTCCGCATTTTGTTTGCGGCGTCATCAATTTGCGCGGCATCATGCTGCCAATCGTCGATCTCGCGGTAAGATTGGGATTTCCGCCGGCCGAGCCGACCGCGCGCCACGTGATCATTGTGGCTCAAATCGGCGGCGAGCTTTGCGGAATTCTGGTCGATGAAGTCTCCGATATTCTCAATGTGGCCGGCAACCAAGTGCAGCCGACGCCCGACGTGGCTTCGGATATGGCGAAGACATTTGTGCGTGGCGTCATTGCCGTGGGTCAACGCATGATCAGCCTCATCGCACTCGATCAGGTGCTTCCCGTCTGCAAACAGGGTGCAACATGAAGGGTTGGCGCTCAATCCTGCTTGCCAACGGATTGGGCTGCGTCGCTTTACGGTAGGTACGGGCTGGAGCTCTTGGCCGCCGCAGCAGCTAGATCGTTGAGACCGGCGCGAAAATGTTCCGCTCCAACCCAAGGCGGCGTTTGCCGCCGGCGGGGCGTTAATACGGGTGGCCATAAAAAGAATTGCTTCAGAAATCTCGCATATGGGTGTTTTGGGAACAAGGAAATAAGTGATGCCATTCGCATCAGCATTGCGTGTACTCATCGTCGATGATCAGCTTACCAGCCGGCTCCTGATTCGCGGCGGGTTGCAAGACCTCGGCGTGTCGAGCATAGAGATGGCGTCAAATGGCGAAGAAGGGTTTGCGGTCCTGAAAGCCAAGCCCGCGCATCTCGTCATTTCGGATTTCAATATGCCGAAGATGGATGGTCTCGCATTTTTGCGCGCGGTCCGCACCTATCCGCCGACCCAGAAAACGGGTTTTATCATATTGACCGGGAGAAGCGACCAGGAGCTCATCGAGCGCGCGAAGAAGCTCGGCGTTAACAATGTGATTGCCAAGCCATTTACGATGCCGGTGCTAAGAGCGAAGATTGAAGAGGTGGTCGGGAAACTGAAATGAATGTTGCAATACGCCCGCAAAGTGCCCGCGCCGCCAACAAAATTCGTTGGGCGAAGGCGAATACCCTTGCACATGCTGCGGGAAACAGGCGGTTTTGTTGAATTTTTTCATTAACGAAACGTAAACAGCAGATTTTGAATTCCTCATCTCGAGCGGCCAATTTCAGCCATGAATGCAAGATGCTCCCCGCCTGAGGTCATAACTGCAACCATCGATACGCAGCAGCTTCCGATGCGCGATGTTTTGAGCCGGGCGGGGCATGAATCAATCCATCTTGCGTGGCAATTGGACCAGCTCCTGCGCCACATCCTTCCCGTACTGCAAGATGTGGCGGCGCGTGAACCAAATATGCCTCATCAAATTCAGAGGTTTGCACATATTTGCCAGTTTGCACATTTCCTTGGAGTATTTTTAAAGGCACGTGCGCCGGAGGTGCTCCATT
>CAYWHF010000411.1:0-2869 GCA_964457695.1 uncultured Methylocapsa sp. | reverse complement strand
AAAAATGCATTTGCGTCCGGAGGACTCCTGGGCCCGGGCAGGCCTGGAAGCGCCCGCCTTTGACGGTGACGGGGAAGCGGCCGGGCGGGGAGCCGCGGGCCTTGGCCTCGGGCAGGCCCGCGAACCAGTCGCGGATCGGGGTAAAGCAGCCGGTGTAGGTCGCCGGGTTCGAGCGCGGCGTGCGTCCGATCGGCGATTGGTCGATGTCGATGACCTTGTCGAGATATTCGAGACCCTCGATCGACCCGTGCGGCGAGGGATGTTCGAACGCGCCATTGAGCCGCCGAGCAGCGGCCTTGTAGAGCGTGTCGATGATGAGGGTCGATTTGCCGCCGCCCGAGACGCCGGTGACGCAGGTGAAAAGCCCGAGCGGGATCGCAGCCGAAATATTTTTGAGATTGTTTCCGTGGGCATTGACGATCGTGAGCTTGCGGCCGGGCTCGGGCGTGCGCCTTTGGCGGGGTATCGCAACATCGAGCGTGCCGCGGAGATATTGGCCGGTGAGCGAGTTCGGGATCTCCATAAGCTCGGCGGCCGTGCCTTGCGCGACGATCGCGCCGCCATGAATGCCGGCGCCGGGACCGAAATCGGCGACAAAATCGGCGCTCAAGATTGCGTCTTCGTCATGCTCGACGACGATGACGGTATTTCCGAGATCGCGCAGGCGCCGCAACGTGTCTAGGAGCCGCCCATTGTCGCGCTGATGCAAGCCGATCGAAGGCTCGTCGAGCACATAAAGCACGCCGGTCAACCCGGATCCAATTTGGGAAGCGAGCCTGATACGCTGGCTCTCGCCGCCCGAAAGCGTGCCCGAGGAACGCGAAAGAGTGAGGTAGCCAAGTCCGACATCGGCGAGAAAGGTAAGCCTATCGGAAATTTCCTTAAGAATGCGGCGCGCGATTTCGCCGCGTTTTGAATCGAGCTTTTCGGGCAGTGCGGCGAACCACGCGCGTGCTTCAAGGACGGAAAGCGCGGTCAATCGGCTGATGTCGCGGCCTTCGATCTTGACGGCGAGCGCCTCGGGGCGCAGCCGCGCGCCCTGGCAGACGCCGCAGGGCGAGGTGGTCATATAGCGGGCAATGTCCTCGCGCGCCCATTCGCTTTCGGTCTCGTGAAACCGCCGCTCCAAATTCGCGGCGACTCCCTCAAAAGGTTTTACGACATCGTAGCTGCGCATCCCATCGTCATAGGTAAAACGCACCTCTTCCTCGCCCGAACCAAAAAAAATCACGTCGCGGATTTTTTCCGGAAGCGCCTCGAAACGGGTGTCGAGACGGAATTTGTAATGCTTTGCGAGCGCCTCGAGCGTTTGCAGATAATAGGGCGAGGAAGAGCGCGCCCAGGGCGCGATCGCGCCTTTGCGCAACGTCAGTTTAGGGTCGGGAACGATGAGCCCGGGATCGGCGGTCTGCTCGGCCCCAAGCCCGCCGCAATGCGTGCAGGCCCCATAGGGATTGTTGAAGGAGAAGAGGCGCGGTTCGATTTCGGGAATGGTGAAGCCCGAAACAGGGCAAGCGAATTTTGACGAAAACACGATGCGCTTTGGCGCGCCGGTCTCGTCCTTCTCATTAGCATATTCAGCAATCGCGATCCCGTCGGCGAGTTCGAGCGCGGTCTCAAAGCTTTCCGAAACTCTCGCCTCGATCCCCGCCCGCACAACGATCCTGTCGACCACGACATCGATGTCATGTTTGAGCTTTTTGTCGAGCGGCGGTGCATCGGCGATCTCGCAAAATTCGCCGTCTATTTTGAGCCTTTGAAAACCGCGCTTCATGAATTCGGCGATTTCCTTCCGGTACTCGCCCTTCCGGCCGCGGATCACCGGCGCCAGCAAATAGAGCCTTGTGCTTTCGGGCAGCGCGATCACTCGGTCGGTCATTTGGCTGACCGTCTGGCTTTCGATCGGCAGCCCCGTCGCCGGCGAATAGGCGATGCCGATGCGGGCGAAGAGGAGCCGCATATAGTCGTAAATCTCGGTCACGGTGCCGACCGTCGAGCGCGGATTCTTGGAGGTCGTCTTTTGTTCGATCGAGATTGCCGGCGAGAGACCATCGATTTGGTCGACGTCCGGCTTTTGCATCATCTCCAAAAATTGCCGCGCGTATGCCGAGAGAGATTCGACATAGCGGCGCTGGCCTTCGGCATAGATTGTGTCAAAGGCTAGCGAGGATTTCCCGGAGCCCGAAAGGCCAGTGAAGATGACAAGCTTATCGCGCGGAATCGTGAGATCAATGTTTTTGAGGTTGTGCTCGCGCGCGCCGCGGATTTTTATCACGCGCCCTTCCGACACAAGGTCAGGCGCGGGGTTAGGCGCACTGCCCGCCCGCAGGTCGCTGGCACGTAGGTTTGCTTGCTTCATCGAGCCGGTCTGAATGCGACACCGGCGGCGCGTCGAAAGAGTTCGCCGGATAAAGGAATTTAGCTCTTAGGATGGCGTTTGCAACGATGCGGCGCTGAGGAAAAGCGGGAAAAGTTTTGCGGGTTCAATTTAGAATTATTCCAAAAATGTTTCACGTGAAACATTTTCGTCCGGTTCCCGGCGAAAATCTTACAAGCCAAAAGCAGCGTTTGCTGCGCATTAGGTAAGATCGCGCGGAAAAATTGTCTCTTGCGGGCGCGAACGGAAAAGCCGCCCTTGACGTAATACCAACTCTCGCTGCCCGGCTCCTGCAGTCATGCCCGGCCTTGAGCCGGGCATCAAACTCCCTCCGTTTGGATGGCCGGGTCAAGCCCGGCCATGACGAAGTCACGAGCCGTGAGACGAGACATTTGAAACGAGCTTGTGGACCACGCCGACAATAGCGATGATATTTCGAATAATATCACGCAACAAATATTTTTATTTGCAAATATTTTCATTCACGCAAAT
>CAYWHF010000410.1:0-2887 GCA_964457695.1 uncultured Methylocapsa sp. | reverse complement strand
GACCATCGAACTTAGCTCTTTTTCTGGTTGACGAACGCGGTTTGTCAATTGCGGTCAAGGCAGCTTCCGCAGCTCTTGCCATAGCCTCCGCCGCTTCTGCCGCCGCCAGCTCCGCTTCGGCTTTCGCCAGAGCTGCTTCTGCCGCCTTTGCCGCATCCGCCGCGTTTGCCGCCGCCACCGCCGCTTCCGCCATCGCCGAGGCTCTGACGGTGGCCTTCGCCGCTGCCAAGGCGCTCGCCAAGCGCTCCTCGCGGAGCGCTGTGACTGCTGCTCTCGACGGGGTGGAAAGGAACCTTTCAATCTTCACGGCCGGACTCCTAACTATGACAACGCAGCTGTTGATAACTGATAAATAAGCTGTATTAATATCAGATAATGATTATCTTAACAAATTTTACGGTCCCGGCAACGATAGATTCCATCTTTTCGCCTTATTTTGTTACAATCACCGGTAATAGACGTTTATAAGTTCTCCTTATAATAGAAATAGGTTCGCTTCTGTGCGGCCCAATCGCTAAGCATGAGTGTTTGCGACGGTTGGCCAGCGCCAGGGCGGTGCGCCCGGACGGCGTCCTGGCTCACGGCACTCGCGGGCTTAAAACGACGGGCTGGGACTGGAGGGGACAATGGCGTTTTAGGGCGCCGAGTTCAAATCAGGCCATGGCCAGGGGTACGCCCCAAAACACCACAAAATGATCGCTTTTTGCACATGCATCCTATTTTCGGCCTGGTCGAAAACGACAGATTGGGGACCATCGATCACCTCGTCGGTAACTTCTTCGCCGCGATGAGCCGGCAGGCAATGCATGAAGAGTGCGTCCTTGCCCGCAGCCGCCATCAATTTCGTATTGACCTGGAATGGCGCAAGCATTCTGTGCCGGAAGGCTTCGTCCACGTCGCCCATCGAAACCCAACAATCCGAAACGACCGCATCGGCTCCCTTCACGGCCTCGAAAGGATCACGTGTAAGCTTCAGACGGGCATGCAAATCACCGGCCCATTCGAGAAGCCCGCTTTGCGGATCAAGTCCGGCAGGGGTTGCGACATGGAGGGAAAAGTCGAATCGCTGGGCTGCATGAATCCAGCTGGCAAGCACATTGTTGGCGTCACCTGTCCACGCAACTGTCCGTCCTTTGATCGGACCTTTCTTCTCCTCGAATGTGAGGACGTCGGCCATGACCTGACATGGATGCGAGCGTTTGGTGAGGCCGTTGATTACGGGCACGCAGGCATGACGGGCGAGTTCGAGTATGGCGGAATGATCAAGAATCCGAATCACGATCGCATCGACGTAGCGCGACAGCACACGCGCCGTATCCGCGATCGTCTCGCCCCGGCCGAGCTGCATTTCCCTGCCAGTCAGCATAATCGTTTCGCCGCCCAGCTCACGCATTGCAACGTCAAAGGATACACGGGTGCGGGTCGAAGGCTTGTCGAAAATCATCGCCAAAACCCTGCCTTCGAGGGGACGAGGCCAGGGGCTTGGCCCTTTTCGGCGGCATGCCTTCATGGATGCGGAAACGTCGATTATTCGGCGCAATTCGCCGGCAGGAATGTCCGAGAGATCGAGAAAATGCCGCGCGGCTGAAACTGCACCCTGGTTTTCGAGCGCGGTCACGTGGCTGCCCCAGTTACCTTTGCCCACGCGATTTCGGGTTGGCCGGAGGCGACCCTCTGGCAAGTGCGGTGTAAACGATCGATAGCCTCGGCAATCTCGGCGTTGCCTATAATTAAAGGCGGGAGCAGACGCGCGACATTGTCAGCCGCTGGAATGACGATGATTCCTTCCGCTTGCGCGGCTGCTGCGAAATCCTTGACCGGCACTCGAAGTGCGATGCCCAGCATGAGACCTTCGCCGCGTATCTCCAAAATGACATTGCTATGCCGGTCCTTAAGTTTAGCGAGGCTTTGTTTGAGGGTTAGGCCCATCAACGCGACATGTTCGACAAATCCTGGCGCGATCACCACATCGAGCACCGCGTTACCGATGCTTGTCGCAAGGGGGTTGCCTCCAAATGTCGTGCCATGTGTGCCAGCTGTCATTCCAAATGCCGCCTTGCGCGTCGTCAGCATGGCACCGATCGGGAATCCGCCGCCCAAGCCCTTGGCGATCGCCATAATGTCCGGCGGCACGCCAGAGAGTTCATACGCGAAAAGCTTGCCGGTGCGGCCCATGCCGGTCTGCACCTCGTCGAAGATCAAAAGGAGCCCGTGCTGGTCGCAAAGATCGCGCAGTGCCCGCAAGAAGCCCGGCGGCGGTGTCCGGATCCCGCCCTCGCCTTGAATTGGTTCGATTAAAATGGCCCCGGATTGCGGCTCGATCGCAGCCTTGACCGCCTCGATATCGCCAAAAGGGACTGCATCGAAGCCGTCGACTCTGGGTCCAAAGCCATCGAGATGTTTGGGGTTGCCTCCTGCTGCCATCGCCGCCAACGTCCGCCCATGAAATGCTCCGGCGAAAGTAATGATACGGTACCTTTCCGGATGCCCGCCGTCGGAATGGTATTTTCGCGCGGTTTTAATGGCGCCTTCGACAGCCTCCGTTCCGGAATTGGTGAAAAATGCGTAATCCGCGAAACTTGCTGCAACAAGACGGGCGGCTAAACGCTCCGCTTGCGGGATCTCGAACAGATTGGAGGTATGCCAAAGCTTCGCGCTTTGGTCTTGCAATGCCGCAATGAGGTGAGGGTGGCCATATCCGAGAGATGCCCCGGCTATGCCGCCGCCAAAGTCGAGGTACCTCTCGCCTTCTGTGGAGATCAGCCCAACCCCTTCGCCCACCCCGAAAGCCGAGGGAAACCTAAAATAAGTCGGAAAAAGGGGGCGAAGACCCATTGACCCCAACGAACCCGCCTACCGCCGGCCTCACCCCAGCGCGGGAAGCCCC
>CAYWHF010000409.1:0-2893 GCA_964457695.1 uncultured Methylocapsa sp. | reverse complement strand
CTTCGAGCGCGGAAATGACACCCGACGCATAGCCGACAACGCCGGTTGCGCCAAAGATCACGATTTTCGTCTTCGCAAGCGCGAGGCTCTTTTTTTGTTTAAGGATTTTTTCGGCGCAGGCGACCATCGCGGCGGCGGTCGTAAACGACCCGGCGGGGTCGGCAAAGGCGGAAATCTCGAATGGTTTGAGCAAGGCCGCCTGTACCTTCTCCATCATGTCGAGGGCAAGCCCCGCGTCTTTGCCCGCGATAAAGATTCCGGTGCGCACGGCGTCCCGGGGAGAGCGGGAAAACATCGCGTCTTGCACCAGGGGCCTGATGTCGTCGAGGGTCACGCCCGAATACGGAATGACGGCGTCAAACCCGGCGTCAAGCGCCATGTTCACGTCGAACGGGCTCATGTGTTTTAAGGAACTGAGCATGTGCAAGATATTTTTGGCCACTTATTTTCCCTTTTGTCAGTTATGTGACGGTCGCAAAAGCCTTCTCTTCAATCAGTGCGCCATGGTTGACTCCTTTGCAGATCAGCATGTCGAGGCAAAGAGCTTTGGCGCTCTCGCAGGTGACATCGCACAAGCGCTGCGCCTCCCTGGCGCTTGAGGCGAAAGCAAAACCGGTCGGCCCCCAAGAGGACTGGCCAATGCCGTGCGCCCCATGAGACCGCAGCTCTTCCATGACAAGGCCCACGGCAGCGCTGGTATAGCGTGCGCCGCCCTGGGCCGGCGCGAAATAGTCTCCGGCGATCTCCTGGATACGGGCAATCGCCTCGCCGAAGGAAGCGATATCCGCTTCCTTGAGCGCGGGCAATGCCTTGATGAGGACGAGCCGGCAGATTTCGGCTGCGGATAAAGCGCTACACTCTGCAAGGGCGGCAAAAGCGGTCTGCTCCGCAGTCCCATGCACGCCCTCCTTTTGCGGGTCCAACACTAGGATCGCCCGCCAATCTGGCGGAAATTCCATGCGCGCGACGATTGGCGGCGCCGAGGTCAAGGGACCCCGCCCGCCATCGACAATAAGGCCGCCCTGTTCGAATAGGCCGATGCCAATTCCCGAGCGCACGCCGCGCCGCAGCAACCGCGCATCATTCGAAACGTCGCGGGGCAGGCCTTCGAGTTGCCGCAACGCGGCTGCCAAGGCAAGCGCGAGCTGCGTGCCCGATCCGAGGCCCGCATGCGGCGGAATTGCCTCATGGACGCTCAAATCATAGTTTCGGGTCAATCCGAATTGGCGCGCGAGATCAGCAAGATGGTGCAAGGCGCGCTCGGCTTGGGGCCCTTCGGCCGAGGGTCTTGCAGCGCGGCGAAGCGAAAGCCTGGTCCGTGGCCGGTCGATCGCCAGCCCTAAGCTTCCGAAGCGGCGGCCAAGACCACCGTTCATGTCGAGAAAACCAAGATGGATGCGGGCGGCAGCCGTTACCGCGACGCTGTCGAACATCATATGACCTTGGCCCCGCATGCCCGCTTGCTAAGGGCGCTGGCTTTTTGCAGGAAGAGCGCCGGAACCTCGCAGATTTTCCGCCCAATGTCATCCGGAACGCTTGCACCAGAGGCCCTTAGTTGAAGACGGCGCTAGCAATGGGTACCACCGGCGTTAAATAACCCAATTTGGGATTATCCGAATCTGGGTTTAGGAACTCCCAACGGAGGGGTTCCGTGCGGCACTCCGACGACTATCAAACATTACTGTCGCTTCTGATCGCTCAGCGCATGCGCGTGTCAATGACGCAAGCAGAAGTTGCTAGGGCTCTCGGCAAGCCACAATCCTTCGTCTCAAAATACGAACGCCGCGAGCGACGATTGGATTTTGCTGAGACCGTCGCTTTATGCACAGCTCTTCAGATAGATCCACACTTGTTCCTCTCTGAGTTTCTGAAGCGCAAAGGAAAGCCGCGTGGGTGACTTGATGAGTTCCCTGAGGGAGAGGCTTGCTGAACGAACGGGCTTCTACGAGGTCTGCGGAATGGTCGATAGGGAAAGGCGAGTGTACCCTCTCGGATCCGATACCAAGGTTCTGAGCACGATTTTTGAGCTGATTGCTCGCCCCGTCATATTTCAGTTGGCCGAGGAATGTGGCTACGATGTTGTGGAACCGGAGTCTCAGAACCACTATCCCGATTTTACATTAATGAAAGGCATAGTTGACCGAGCAAAAATCGCAATAGATGTCAAAACGACTTATCGGAAGTCCAACGGTACTTTCACTTATACGCTTGGTGGATACACAAGCTTTATCAGAGAAGGCAACGAGGCAAAGAACATCGTCTTCCCTTTCAATCAGTATGCCGAGCATTGGGTAATTGGATTTGTCTATGATCGTGTGGCGACGAAGAAGTCCGCGGCGGCGCACATTTTCAATGTATCCGAGCTCGCCGCTATCCCTCTTGCGTTTTCGAATGTTGAGTTCTTCGTCCAAGAGAAGTGGCGCATTGCCAGTGATCGTGCGGGGAGCGGGAATACAACAAACATAGGCAGTATCAACGCCGTGCTTAAGGATTTTCGGTTAGGCAGAGGTGTGTTTGAAAGCGAAGAGGAGTTCCTAAGCTATTGGAGAGGCTATGAGCGGACTAAGGCGGAGAGACAGACGAGCTACGGCACCATAGCTGAGTTTCGGGCGCGAGGGCGTCTACGAGGGTCTACGTAAATAACAAGGGAGCGTCGGCCTCTTCGTCCTCATCTACTATGTTGAACCCCCCCAGCAAGTTCGCGCAATGTTCTCGATCAACAGCATGACTATGACTGACGATAAGCGCCTCCTGCATGGCGTTCCGGAGGGATTCGGTCGGGCCTACGTGGTAGAAGTGATCGAACGTGAATATCGGAAAATCTGAACACCAGTTATCTAGGTAATCGTTCCGACGATGCCTTTTTTCCGGCCACATTGAGTAAGGAAACCCC
>CAYWHF010000408.1:0-2897 GCA_964457695.1 uncultured Methylocapsa sp. | reverse complement strand
TTGGAAAGCCGAGCTTTGCCAAGCGGCAGGGGCGGAGGTTGAAATATTTGGCACCGCGCCTTGTCCAGGATTAATTGCTTTGGCAAGAAGTTCCGGTTCAGTCGCCCTTGTTACACGGAACATAGCGCCAAACGACTTTCACGGCGCTGCTCTCGCTATCGCCGACGCGGCAAATTTTTCCGAGGCTGCGGAGTTTCAAGCTCTCGCGCGCGCCGCGGGTGTGCCGGTCAACATCATAGACAAGCCAGCGTTTTCCGAGTTTCAGTTTGGCGCAATCGTTGACCGCTCACCGCTGGTCATCGGAATTTCGACCAACGGGGGAGCTCCTGTTCTCGCTCAGGCGCTGCGCGGCCGGCTTGAAGCCTTGCTTCCCCGCGAGCTTAAGTATTGGGCGCAAAAGGCCAAAGCTTGGCGGGAGACTCTTCTGAAGTTCGATGTCCCTCCAAAGATGCGCCGCCAATTTTGGGAACTGTTTGGCCGCAACGCGCTGGCGGGAAGGCGTGTGCCGCAAGAGCGGGACCTCGCCGCGCTTCTTAATGAGGCCGAGGGGAGTACGCCGCCCTCTGGATCGGTCGTCTTGGTCGGGGCTGGTCCCGGCGATCCAGAACTTTTGACGCTCAAAGCCTTGCGCACGCTGCAATCCGCCGATGTTGTCCTCTACGATGATCTCGTCGCTCCCGCCATCGTCGAAATGAGCCGGCGCGAGGCCGAAAAAATCTACGTTGGCAAGCGCGGTCACAAGCCCTCTTGCCGCCAGGATCACATCCTGTCGCTTATGGTCTCGCTGGCTGCGCAAGGCAAACGCGTCGTGCGGCTGAAGGGCGGGGATCCGATGATTTTTGGCCGCGCCACCGAGGAAATTTCCGCCTTGCGCGCAGAGGGTATTCCAACGGGGATCGTCCCCGGAGTCACGGCGGCGCTTGGGGCGGCCGCCAGTCTGCAACTATCCTTGACCGAGCGCAAGAAGGCAAGGCGGGTGCAATTCATCACGGCCCACGCTCATGATGGAAATCTCCCCGAGGACATCGATTGGCAAACGGTCTGCGATCCCCAGGCGTCGACTGTCGTTTACATGGGGGTAAAGACTCTCGAGCCCCTAATCTGCCGCCTGCTCGCAAATGGCATAGATTCTGCAACACCAGCACTCGTCGTCGAGCGAGCGACCTGCCCGGATGAGCGCCAGATTTTTGGCACAATTGGAACCATTGCCGCCGAGGTGGCTGCCGCGGAACCAATGGGGCCCTGCGTCATTCTGATTGGCGAGGTTTTTGCGGACGCCTTGTATTTGCCGCGAACGCAAGCCAAGTTCGCGAGGCCGCGGGAGCTGGCTCACTAGGGCGCAACTTTGACGGCGAGCTCAATTTAACACCTTATGCCTGCAAAACAGGCAGGAAGGTTCAAATGCGCCGTTTCATATTTGGGGCGACTATCGGAAGCTTGGCTGTGATCGCGGCCGCCGTTGCGGCATTTGTCTACTTCGAACGCCCAACCATTCTTCGTGTTGCGATTGCGCGCGACAGCGACGACCAGGCGATTCTGGCGGCGGCAACGCGGAGCTTTGCCGATACCCGTGAGACGATCCGCCTCAAATTGATCCCGGTCGAGAATTTGTTGCAATCGGCGCGCGCTCTCGAAGACGGGCATGCCGATCTTGCCGTCGTCCGCAGCGATCTGGCAATGCCGCCGAGCGGCCAGACAGTTTTAATTATGCGGCGCGACGCCCTTCTGTTTCTGGCGCCATCGCAGAGCGGGCTCCATGGGATCGACGACCTGCACGGGCGTAAAATCGGCATTCTCCAGTCCCCGTCAGCTGGCAACGTTGAAAACAAGCAGCTGCTAGATGCGGCGCTCACGCAGTATGAAGTCCCTCTCGACTCTGTTCAGCGGGTTTACCTGACAATTGCCGAAGTACCCCAGGCCTTGGCGGGAAAGAAGATCGACGCGCTCTTGGCCGTCGGAGTCCCCGGCTCAGAAGGTTTAACCGGCGCTGTCAATGCGGTTGCAACAGCCGAAGGCGAACAGCCGGTTTTTCTTCCCATTGCCGAGGCGAAAGCGATTGCCCAGCGCTCGCCTGCATTTGAAGGGATTGAGGTGGTACGCGGCGCTTTTGGCGGTGCTCAGCCGAAGCCGGCCGCGGATTTTGAGACCCTTGGCGTGAGCACGAGGCTCGTCGCACGCAGCAGTCTTGGCAATAAGACGGCTGGCGCGCTGACAAGGCTCATGCTGGCCGCGCGTCCATCGATCGCGGCAACGGTTCCAATCGCGAACCGGATCGAGGCGCCGCCTGCGGACAAGGGCGCCCCTCTCCCAGTCCATCCTGGCGTCCTTGCTTTTCTCGACGATGACGAAGAAAGCTTTCTCGATCAATATTCCGATATGTTTTATATCGGCGCAATGTGCCTCAGCGTGCTCGGCACGGCAATGGCCGCGGCCATGACAAGATTTAAGCGTCAGACCGCTCCGGACACAGACCGAATCATGCGCCGGTTGACCGAACTCATCAGGGCGGCCCGAAGCGCAAAGCACACGGAAGTACTGGATAGTTGCGAGGCGGAAGCCGACGAGCTCCTGGAGCTGACTCTAGCGCCTGATATGGTTCATGGCCTCAGTCCAAATCGTGTCGGGGCCATCGATCTGGCGCTAAACCAGTTGCGGCATGCCATCTCGGAGCGCAGGCAACGTTTGACCGCGCCGGTGCGCACCCATTTCGTCCGCCGGATCGTCAACGATTAGGCTGGCCGCGCTATTTTGACGCCGCGGCGAGCTCGGCCACCCGCTCATCTTTGGAGCGGGTTAATCTTTGGTCGCCCGTGAAGATTTCAGAAGTTGTTGCATGAGCGTCCCTCTGCGAGGATTTGCATTTGCCGGTTTTGATCGGTTGTGGACGGGTTTTCTTG
>CAYWHF010000407.1:0-2911 GCA_964457695.1 uncultured Methylocapsa sp. | reverse complement strand
TCGAGCTTCGAAGCCTCTTCCTCGGTCCGTTGCGACAGGTCCGTGTTGCCCATCGCGATCTCGCTCGCCGCGGTGCTCATAGTCTCTGCCGACTCAATGACATTGGTCACAATCGCCGTCATACTGTCCAAAAGGCCATTGACGCCGGCACATAAGGATTCGATTTCGCCGGTTTTGCCTTCGAGCGGGATGCGGGGGGTCAGATCGTTGTCCTTTGCAGCCTTGACAACGTCCTGCGTCTGGTTGACGGCCTGCCGGAGCGCTTCGTCCGCGCGAACCTTCTCGGTGATGTCTGTGGCGTATTTGACGACTTTGGCCGGCTTGCCGGTCATATCCGGGATAGGGTTGTAGCTCGCCTGGATCCAAATCTCCTTGCCACCCTTGGCGATCCGCTTGTACTGGCCAATTTCATATTCGCCGCGCCCGAGCTTCTCCCAGAACTGGCGGTATTCCGTGCTCTGACGGTAGGCTGGGTCGACGAACATGCTGTGATGCTGGCCTTTGATCTCGTCCAGGCTGTAGCCCATCGCCGCCAGGAAATTTTCGTTGGCGTTCATCACCTTTCCGTCCATGGTGAACTCGATCACCGCCTGCTGCCTGCCCATGGCCTCGATATTCGCCTTGTAATCGGCGTTCTGGGCTTCCGTCTTGCGGAGCTCCGAGACCTCGGACCATTCCAGAACGTTGCCGGAGTAATTACCTTCAAGATCGTAAACCGCATTCACGCAAAGCGCGAACTTCAGTGGGCCGACAGTGATATCGGTGCGGTAGGGAAAATTCGCCGGATTGTCCAAAATCCTGCGCTGATGCGCCGGATTTTTATGAAAGGTGTCGATGCAGGTGCCGATGATCGCATTGGGGTTGAAATTCGGCCAGATCTTGCGGAATTGATCCGCATTGCTCGTCAGCATGTTCATCGTCGGCTCATTGACATAGGTGACGACGAGATCGCGATCCACCATCATGACCGCCGTCGAGATGGAATCGAGGGCGGTCTTCAACTTCGCAATTGTTTCCTGTGCGTTGATAGCGCCGCCGGCGGGCGCGCCGCCGGCGGGCGCGCTGCCGGAGGTCTGCGCATTGCGGGGTTTTCTAACCTGAGACATCTTACTCTCCTTAAAACTTCTGCTATCGCTGGACAGTTTTTTTGCTGATTAGGTTTGGTCGCAATGGTCTGTGTAATTGATTGGTTCGAGCCCGCCGGCCTTGACTGTTTGCGGCGAAACATAGCGCTGCTTTTTTAACAGCCGTTACGCCGGCGCTTTGCCTGCGCTACCTCTATTGACTGCCGAACAGATTCTTTAGAGACACGAGGGTGACCATCCGGTCGCCCGAAGTCGTGACCAGCCCTTCGAGGAAGCTGTCGTCTTTTGGCAGGCCCATCTCCGGTACCGGGCGAATCTCGTCCTGATTGACGGCGATAATGTCGGAGACGGCATCGACGAGAAGGCCAACTGTTCTCGTCTCGATGCTGACGATGATGACAACGTGCATTTTCGTCGCATCGGTGCGCCCCATTCCAAAGCGCACGCGCAGATCGAATATCGGGACGACGATGCCGCGAAGATTGATGACGCCCCGGACATGGGAAGGCGCGTTCGGAATCATTGTTGTATCCGTCCACCCCTTGATTTCGCGCACCGCCATGATGTCGATGCCATATTCCTCCGCCCCTAGGGCGAAGGTCATGAATTGGTGAGAATTCTCATCCACGGCAACCTTCTCATACGCAGGTGCGCGGTTGTCAGATAAGGGCGATAAAGCGTTAGCGAAGTCCATGGTTTTTTCCTGTGTCGAAGGCTTTAGTCCGCTGTGGCCGGCAGGGAACGAAATTGTTAGCGGCCGTTCGTTTGCGGCGCAGCGGGGGCCGTGCTCCCTTTGGGTCACGAATGCGCGAAGAGCTGCGAGCGAAGGACGCGTTGTGCCGCAACAAGATGTCCATGCCGAAATTCACGGCGGAAAATTCCCGATATCGCAAAAGGATCTGCTTCAAATTTGCGCTGCTGCTCGAGGTCTCGTCCCCGGCCACCATGTGTCGAAATCCGGTTATTGGCACAATGACTTTTTCGGGCCATAGGGCATTGCGATCCGGCCTTGAATGCCGAGTGGGTAGTTGTTCTCCCGAAAGTGGCGCTGCGCCCTGAGAATCAGAATCGGCAAAAAACACTTTCGACGAAATGGTTGAATTATGCGTTAGGCATCGGCTTCAAATGGTTCCCATCATAGATGAACGCGAGTTCCCTGGGCAGGCGCGGCAACCGGCATGAATTCTTGAAAGCGCGCTGCTCGGCACCGCAATTTTCGTAAAAACCCTTTGTTCGGCAGAAGCGCAAAGCGCCGGCGCTTTGTCTTTTTATAGAGTCACGTTCAAAAACTTGGGCCACCCTAACCGTCATGCTGAACAATCACGAGACGCTGGCATGACGTATTCTGTGCGGTTTTTGATACGGTCACTCAGCCTGTGGGTACGCGACTGAGCTTTCTTGGACCTTGTCGCACAGGCTGTCCCGCGCCTAGTTTGAGCCGGCGGCAATCGCAGGCGCGCCGCAGGCCCAATTATCTGCAGCTCGCAATTTTCCTGAAAAGCAGCCGCAGGGAGCTGAATTCACGGCTGCCCGGGTTACGGCGCGCAGAATGCGCAGGGATCGGCAAAACTTTTAAAATAGTTCGCAGTCGCCCCAAGCGGTCAAACATGAGCCCTGTTCTTCGTCAGCGAAGCCAAGCCGGGAAGAGAGGTCCGCCAAGGTGACAGCTTTTGCCGCTGCGGTTGGGTTAATTGCCCAAGAATGGGGCGCCTCCGACGCCAGTTCCTTTAAAAAATCTCCAAGGCAATGTTCAAAACGGCAAACATGGTAAGGTTCCGCAGCCCGGCAACGTCGCCTAGCAGGTCGGCGATCGTTTTCTCCATCCG
>CAYWHF010000406.1:0-2911 GCA_964457695.1 uncultured Methylocapsa sp. | reverse complement strand
GGGGAGTGGTGGGGGGGCTGTGTGTGTGGGCGGGGGACAGGGATGGGTCCCCCTTAAAGCGCGTGCGGGGCTTGTCCGAGGGGTTACGCTCAACGGAGGGAGAAATGGTTCCACGCGTTCGGTTCGTAATCTTGCACCGACGCCGCGACCGTATAGACGCGCCAGGCATAGTTAGCGGGTGTCGATGGCAGCCGTGCGAGTATCGCTGACTGATTTAGATAGCTGGCGAAGGCGGGATGAGCGCCGGCCGTGTCCAGCGCGAGAATCTGCACAAAAAAGTTTACGCGCACAGGCTGCGCGGGCGCGGCCCAGGACAATTCGACGAAAGCGTCTTCGCCGCGCTTCAATGTTGGAACGACGGCTGGTCCGATCGGGATTGCGGGGGTCAATGCCACTTTCGCAGCGGCGGGAGCTATAGACGCGGCGCGGGTTTCACGCAGCGGCGCAAGCTTGCTCGCCGCTGCGGCGAGTCCCTGAGCGGCCGCGGACGCATACCATGCTTCTGCCACATCGAGATTGCGCGGCACGCCATCCCCGGTCGCGTATAATTGCGCCAAATTGTACTCGGCCCGGGCATTGCCGTGCGCCGCCGCGCTTGCATACCACATGGCTGCTTCAGCTGCGTTCCGGGCTGTGCCAAGGCCGCTATCGAACATCACTGCAATGTTGAACTCGGCGGGAACGAAACCCGCTTCGGCGGCACGCCGGTACCAAAGATAGGCGGCCGCTGCGTCTTGCCCGACTCCTTCTCCGAGGTCATAGAGAAGCCCGAGCCCGAATGCGGCGCGCGGATCGCCGCTTTCGGCAAGCGGCCGCCAGATTCTTAGGGCTTCAACGAAACGGCCGGTGGCATAGGCGGACTGGCCAGCGTTGTAGCCGGATTGGTTTGCATCGCTGGTCTGGCCTTGGCCCGCGGAGTCGCGCCCAACCGCACTGCTCTGTGTAGCAGCAACGGTCAGGACAATGAAGACAGCTAGCAACGCCGCGCTCAGGGCGATGGACCCGGCCGAGGCGTTGTGAAACCTCAGTTTAGCGCCAAGTAATCTCCACACACCGATTGCGCTCCTCCGGTACGCCCGCAGGTGTTGCCACCATCGGATCGGTCGCCCCCTTGGCTACGACCTGGAACCGCTCAATCGGGATACCGCGCGACACAAGACCTTGAAGCACATTGTTCGCGCGGCGTTGCGATAAACTCAGATTAGCCGCTGCCGAACCCGTTGAATCGGTGCTTCCGCTCACAATCATCACGATCGGCTTGCCGTCGCGATAGAGTCGGGAAGCCTGGTCGAGGAGTGCTGTGTCATTCGGTCTGACCGTTGCACTGCCGCGATCGAAGAAAAGGTGAAGCGAGCTTGGCGCTGTCGGGGCCGCAGAGGTGGCGGCGACGTTGACCCGAGGCCCGGCCGCTGCCGTTTGAATTCCCGCGATCAACATCGCGCCAAAGAGGATATGGGTTGAGCGGAACATGATTGGCTCCTCCGCATAGCTAAAGTGCGAGTGTTAGGCCCAAATCTGTTTGGGACTGCAAGACCCAAATGGTGTTCGCGCCGCATTGGCTGATGAGTCCGCAAGTGCCGCCAATCGCAACTCATCACGAAAGTGCCAACAGGTTTTGAGGCGAAGTGAGCACCATTGATATCGGTAATCATCCGCGCCAATGCCCTCCTCAAGGGCCAGCGGAAAGGGATCTTAAAATCCGCTTGATCACATCGGATGCTCTGACATGCCGGATTAGTTTATGAGAGTGGTTTCGGTGCGCCCGTTCTGAAACCGCTCCACGCCCTGGGATTGCAATCTCGATAGTGCCCGGCGGCGGAACCTTGCCGCGCAACTCGAGCACAACCGGCTCGAGACGCCCGAGCAGAGGTTCAACCCGGCGGCTCACGTCAACCGCCGCGTCGTGGTCCGATCGAAAATAGTAGCCGATGCTTGGCGTTAAGCGGTGAGCATCCGCGGCTTCCCGGTTGACGACTTCCACCTTTGCTGCCGTGAGCGCTTGCCGTAGGGCCGTCGTCCGCTCGGCGGCGGCCTTGTCGTTGCGCGGATAGGTCAGGACCACACGGGAGGGTGCATATGCCGGCAGGCCGGCGGCAACCGCCGCAGCAGCGTTGCCTTGTACTGTGCCCGGGGCGGCCGGGATTGTCACGAGGTCTGGAAACACAATTGGCTGATCGGCCTTCCGAGCTGCCTGAGTACCTCCGGCATCGTTGGGGCGGAGCCCTTGTGCATCTGGAGAATTTTCCCTTTGGGATGTCGCGCCTTGAAGACTTTCGCCTGTAGCAGCGGTTGGCGCGGCGCCGCTCCTTGAATTGCCGGATCGCCCCAGGAGCTGCTCTAGCTGGCGCGCCTCTTCGGAGCGGCCTGCTTTCACGGCCGCAATCACCTTTGTTGCGATGCGATCCTTCATCGCTACAACCATTAAGCGCCCGTTGGGCGAGGCTCCCGTTACGAGCGTCTCGATGCGATCGGCCAAATTGGCAGCCTCGCCGCCAGTGCGCGTTCCCGACAGTTCTAGCGCCACCGCAGTCTCAAACTGGTCTATCAACAAGGCGATCGCTGTATCGGTCTCCCGCGCGTCGGCCGGTGTTGGCGGGGAACTTTGCGGCGCGACAGCAAAGTCTTGCGGTGCATTCGCGTTAACTTCGGGTATGGACGGCCGGGTTTGGCTATCTGAGTAAGCAAAAAACGCGGCATAGCCGATTGCGAGGACCACCGCCACGACGCTGGTCCCGGTCAGCCAGAGCGCTACTCTTCCGGTTATATACACGGGCCCCCGGGGAGCCCTCAACAAGTGCGGAAGAAGCGGAACAACTCCACGTGGCGCAACAACCTGCAGGGCCCGCCCTTGTGCGGCCAGACTCTTTGGCCGGTCATCCTCTCGCGTCGAGTCTTTTTCGCCGAAAACGAC
>CAYWHF010000405.1:0-2912 GCA_964457695.1 uncultured Methylocapsa sp. | reverse complement strand
AAACTTTTCAATCCCAATTTCCTGCGGGAGAAAAACCTTCCTGTTCCAAACTGGATGGAACGCAAACCTTGGATTAAGCCGGACTTTGTTTGAAGGGGCGGCTAGAAATCAAGGCGGGAATTTGGCGCGCTCCGCTCCGGCCCGGCGATATCCGCGTGGCGTAAGGAGCGACTCAAATAGGGGCACCGGCATGACCAAACTCACAGACCAAAAATTCTTCGTATCAACCGCGTGGCTTGCGGAAAATCTGGCGGCACCGGATGTCGCGGTCATCGACGGCACCTTTTGCCTCCCGGATGAAAACCGGGATGCAAAGGCGGAATATTTGGCTTCGCATATCCCAGGCGCCGTGTTTTTCGACATTGATGAGATCGCCGATCATAACACGAGCTTGCCGCATATGCTGCCGGAGCCTGCCGACTTTGCGGCTGCGATGGAAAAGCTCGGCTTTAGCGACGAAATGCGCTTCGTCGTCTATGATTCTTCCAATTTGCAGGGCGGCGCGCGGGTGTGGTGGACGCTACGGACATTTGGTGCGAGGGACGTAAAGCTCCTTGCCGGCGGTCTGGTGCGCTGGCGAGCCGAAGGACGTCCGCTCGAACAGGGAATTGTGCGGCGCCCGCCCGCCCGGTTCAGGGTGAATTTCGACAAACGCGCGGTTGTTGACGCCGAGCACGTCCGCCAAGCGAGCGCGGCCAAGTCGGCACAGATTGTTGATGCGCGAGCCGCTGCGCGGTTCAATGGAACGGCAGCAGAGCCGCGTCCGGGACTGCGTTCCGGACATATTCCAGGCAGCCTCAATCTGCCGTGGCGCGAAGTGGTCCACTCAGGCGAGATTAAGCCAAAAGATGAAATCGAAGCGCTTTTCGAGCAAGCCGGGCTCGAGATGGACCGGCCTGTCCTCACGACCGGCGGGTCGGGAGTTAATGGCGCAATTCTCTCGCTGGCAACTGCATCTATGGGAAAGAATGATGTGGCGCTTTACAATGGCTCATGGGCCGAATGGGGTGCGCGGAAAGATCTGCCGGTGATTGCAAGCACAAGTTAAGCTTGGTCGCTGTACAAAGAAGCGGCATTCACATTCCGCCAACACCAAAAGTCGATCCGCGCAGCAAAAAGGCTTGACGTGGCATTAGGTTGCGGTAGCATGCCGGAATGCACGAATAGCTTGAAACCTTTGGTTCTGTTCAAGCGTTCGATGCGAAGGTGGACATCCGGCGGTCGCTGGATGGGTTCGGTCCAGCGCGGCACGCGCCAGCGTATTTCTCTTGGATCGAGCCGGTTGGCCCTGCGAGGCTTCCACGCGTCCCCCCTGTAAGGGGGCTCTCCATCTCCCGCTCTTAGAAGCCGGATGCTGCCTGCGCACTTGCACCGGCAGCTCAATTTCTGACAAGGGGAGATGCAACCGTCTCGAGACTTTTAGGAGTGACACACATGTGTGACTATTCGCTTGAAATGTACGCCTCACGGCCTGCACGCGAGTCCGAGAAATACGTGACCACTAGGTTTCCTTCGGGAAGCATAGGGCTTGCCTCGCCTGGCGATTGCACGACCGCGGTATGCGTACAATATGATACACGCCTTAAGCTCGAAGGGATATCGTGCGAGTTGCAAACGCGCCTTGGCGTAAGAGACGACGAAGAGGTTGTCTTCGCGCGGCTCGAACATGGCGCTTATCGCGATGGAATCAAATTCCGGAACGGTAAGGAAATCTCACTGCAGCTTCTTGGCTCGGGTGTCGGCGTGACATTGGTAGCAACCGCGCAGAAGCCTCAAAACACGAACATATGGAAGGACATTCTCGAAGCCGTCGACTGAGTGCTCAAAGCATTTTAGGACTGCAAGAATTTCTTCGCGAGCCCGCCGCAACCACGCGGCGGGCTTTTTTTTAAGGGTCTGAAATTGGATTCGTTTCGTCACCGGTGCTGTTCTGACTCGGGAACTTTCCTGACCATTGCGGCAAATGTTCTGACCATAGCCTTCACTCTGTAAAGGGCCTGGCCTAGCGCGCGGCCCTTAGCACTGCTGCAGGCGCCGATAATTGGCGGTGCACACCTTGCATCGCCTTTTTACCTTTACGGCCCAGCCGTTCTATCGTTTTCGCCGCGCCGCCGGATTTCTGGCCCGCAATTTGCTAAGGGACTGGTCAGCCGGACTCAGCTGATTTTGCGCGGGCCCGGCGGAGCCCGATTACTTTTGCTTGGCAGTTTCGATTAGCAAATGCTATGAGCCGGTTAAAGCGCCGCTTGCACGCTTTCCTTCCGGTTCCCTGAGCAAGTGCAAAAAAAGTCGAAGAAAACATGCCAATGAAAAAAATCGAGGCAATCATCAAGCCGTTCAAGCTTGATGAGGTAAAGGAGGCGCTGCGCGAGGCGGGGGTCTCGGGTATAACCGTCACGGAAGTCAAGGGCTTTGGCCGGCAAAAGGGCCACACTGAACTTTACCGCGGAGCGGAATATATCGTCGATTTCCTGCCCAAAGTGAAAATCGAAGTCGTCGTTCCTGCCGCGAGCGCCAGTCTCGCCGCCGACGCGATCCGCAAAGCGGCGCAAACCGGGCGGATCGGGGATGGAAAAATATTCGTCTCCGAGGTGGAAGATGCCATCCGCATAAGAACAGGAGAAACCGGAACGGACGCGATTTGAGATTCAAGGGTTACCCCAAGAGCGTGCAAGCCACCCCCCCGATCCCCCCGACACACTTCTAAATAAAAGAGAGGAAAGACATTAAGACCGCCAAGGATGTGCTGAGTTCCATCAAGGACAAAGATATAAAATACGTTGATCTTCGCTTTACCGACCCGCGCGGCAAGTGGCAGCATGTAACTTTCGACGCGACGATCTTCGATGAAGATACCTTTTCCGAAGGTTTGGGGTTTGACGGTTCTTCGATCGCCGGCTGGAGGGCAATCC
>CAYWHF010000404.1:0-2920 GCA_964457695.1 uncultured Methylocapsa sp. | reverse complement strand
GGAGGCGCAACAGAATTTTGAGGCAGGAAGAGACGTTCCCGAACAAAGAACTGTGCAACGGGCGACCGGGCATGGGCAAGGAAGTTCACCTCCCGATTTGCCAAGCCGAAGTTATGAGAGTGGCCGTTGTTTTCAGCGACGGCCCCACCCTTGAAGTTGAACCTTCAATTAAAGAAGAGTAAGCGTTTTGTAATGGCCGCCTAGTGAGATTGGTGAGAATCGTATCTTGTGTCCATCTAATTTCGGATGGACACGAGTTGCGATGCGAATGTTGGCGAGCGCGATCGGCGAAGCGCGAGAGGGCATTTCGAGGGTCGACGCTCTTGGACGCCGCTACTTAACCTTAGAGCAGAAGCAGCAAATCGTGACCGAGGCTCTGGCGGCTGACGTTTCGGTTGCAGAAGTGGCGCGCCGGCACGAGTTGAATGCTAATCTCGTTTTCAATTGGATCCGGCAGGCGCGAGCGGGCTGGCCCGATCGACGGCGGGCGAAAGATCGGCGCGATGTGCAAGGACGTGACGAGCCGATGAGCTTTATTCCCGTCACGATCATCGATGGGGGCGTCAACGCACATGGGCCTTCGCCGCAAGGCGCCGTGGTCTCAGCACAAACTCCAAGGGAGGCAGAAAGCAAGCACAAGAAGCGTCGCGGGATTATTGAGATCATTTTTCCCGATGGGGTGCGGATTAGCGTCGATGCCGAAGTCAATGAGGCGGCGCTACGTCTCGTTCTCAAGGCGATGAAGGAGCTTTGATGATCCAGATCGCGCCTTCCGTGCACATCTACCTTGCTTGCCGGCCGGTTGACATGCGCCGCGGCTTTGATGGTCTATCGGCTGATGTTGCGCAGGCATTGAAGGGCGATCCTTATTCAGGAGCGGTTTTTGTCTTCCGCGGCAAGCGCGGCGACTATTTGAAGATCTTGACGTGGGACGGTTCTGGACTTTGCCTGTTCGCCAAGCGACTGGAAAAAGGCAAATTCGTATGGCCGCCGATTGTTGACGGCTCCTTGCAGCTGACACCGGCACAACTTGCCTTGCTCGTTGAAGGAATCGATTGGCGGCGAACGGTTGCTCATGCGGCGCCAAACCATCCATATTTTGTTTGAAGATTGCGTTGCTTATTTGCTGCGCTGGTGGCGTTGCTGTGCTAGACATAAGCATGTCGCTTTCGCAGGCTGATTTGCCTCATGATCGTGAAGATTTGCGCCGCCTCGCGAGCGAATTGCAACGCGAGATTCACGCCAAGACGCTGCTCATCGAAAAATTGAAAATGCAACTTGCCGTTTTGCGGCGGGCGCGGTTTGGCCGTTCATCCGAGAAGCTTGATGGGCAAGTCGAACAACTCGAACTGCTCATTGGCGAGATTGAAGAAGCGGAAGCCGAAAGCGAAGCGCGGGCCGAGACAACACAAGCGAACAACAGAGCAGCGCCGTCTTCTTCGAAGAGAGGCAAACCCTCGGGCCGAGCGCCCTTACCAGATCATCTGCCGCAAGAAACCATCGTGCATGAGCCTCCTTGCGTTTGCCCGAGCTGCGGCGGCGAGGTGTTCAGCAAAATCGGCGCGGACGAGCGTGAAGTGCTCGAATACGTGCCCTCGCACTTCAAACGCGTTCTTCATATCCGCCCGAAAATGAGCTGCCGCGCTTGCGAGACGATTGTTCAGGCGACAATGCCCTCGCTACCGATTGAAAAGGGACGGCCGGGGCCGGCGCTGCTTTCGCATGTGCTCGTATCGAAATTTGGCGATCATTTGCCGCTCTATCGCCAGTCGGAGATTTACGCGCGAAGCGGCGTTTCCATTGATCGTTCGACGATGGCCTTTTGGGTTGGCCATCTTTCGGCCTATCTTGAGCATGTTGGCGCGGCGATCGGCCGCCAGGTTTGTTCCGGCCTCGTCGTCCACGCCGATGACACGCCGGTTCCGGTGCTCGATCCGGGGCGGGGCAAAACCAAGACCGGACGGTTATGGGTCGCGGTGCGCGACGAACGGCCATTCGGATCGCAGGCACCGCCCGCGGCTTTCTATCTTTATTCGCCAGATCGCAAGGCCGAACACGCAAAAAGTCTGCTCAATACGTGCCGCGGCTTTCTGCACGCCGACGGGTACTCCGGCTTTTCCGATCTTTATCTTCCCGATCCAAAGATTGGAGCGCCAAGGCTCGTCGAAATCGCCTGCTGGGCGCATGCACGCCGCAAAATTTACGACGTACATGTCGCGACCGGGTCACCTGCCGCGCGCGAAGCACTGGATAAAATCGGGCGCTTGTTTTCTATCGAAGCTGAGATTCGCGGCAAGAGCCCAGCGCGCCGGCGCGAAGCCCGACAGCAAAACTCAGGCCCTATCCTTGCGGAGTTGAAAGATTTCCTCGACTCAACGCTTGCCAAGATCAGCGGCAAGAGTTCACTTGCCCAGGCTATTCGTTACGCGACCTCACGCTGGGAGGCTCTGACGCGATTTATCGACGATGGCCGCCTGGAAATGAGCAACAACGCCGCCGAGCGTGCAATCCGCCCGATTGCACTTGGCAGAAAGAATTATCTTTTCGCCGGCTCCGATGAAGGCGGACGGCGCGCGGCACTTATGTATACGCTCATAGAAACGGCTAAGATGAACGACGTCGATCCGGAAGCATGGCTCGCCGACGTGATCGCTCGCATCGCCGATCATCCGATCAATCGCATCAGCGAACTATTGCCCTGGAACTGGAAGCCGCATCAATCGCAAGCCTGCGCCGCCTGATCAAACACCCGCGGTTATCGTGAGACGCTTACGCATTTGCCGCCTGGATGCGAAAATACCGGGGATCCGGCGGGGGCGTTCGGCTGGGCCGCTCGCAAATCTGAAAACCTTGCGGTTGGCCCTCGCAGAAAAATGCGGCGGCTGAAACAGCCGCCGCTACCAGGGCCGAGGCCGGCGCT
>CAYWHF010000403.1:0-2923 GCA_964457695.1 uncultured Methylocapsa sp. | reverse complement strand
TCGGAGGCGGGAGCGAACCCATTGGCAAGGGACGTTCGTTCGGGCCGATCGGCAAACCGTTCCAACCAGTATTTTCGGTCGTCACTAAATTGCCCGGATTTAAAATAGGCGTCGTTATCGCGTAGATACAATTCATAGGATAAAAACTCATTTTCGTCTCGATGCGAGCGCGTCATGAGCTCCGTGTACAGTTTGGCAACGCGTTGGGCAAAGATCGCGCCGCCAAAGCCATCCATAACGATGTGGTGGAAGCGCTGATACCAAAGGAATTTATCAGCGGCGGTCTTGAACAAGGCGAAGGCAAAAAGCGGCCAAGCCGTCAGATCGACCGGTCGCATCAAATCCGCCTTCATCCATGTTTGAGCCACACTCCATGGATCGCGTTCCGCGCTCACGTCGCGCGCGAGCATCGGCCAGTCATCTCTGCCGGCAAAGACTTGCCGAGGCTCGCCGTGCTTTTCGGCAAAACGAACGTTGAGCGCGTCCGCTTCCTTAACCGCTTGCTTGAGAGCGGCCTCGAAGCGTTCTTCATCGAGAGGGCCGGCGATTTCGATATATTCGGCGATGTTATATTTTGGGCTAGCCGGATGGATCTGCTGAGCCATCCAAATCTCGCGTTGCGCGCGCGATAGCGTCCCTGAGAAGCTGCGCGCCGGCATTACCTTTCGGTACTCCTAAACTCTGTTTTGCACCGGAACAAACTCTAACTGCAAATTCGCCATCGCGGTGTCGATATCCGCCTTCGTTTTGTTATCGAGTTTATCCCCGGCGAAGGCCAATAGTGCTTTCAGACACTCAAGCCGTTCTGCTACTGGAAACTCCGGCCGCATGAGAAATATATCATCGTGCTCGGAGATCGCGCGCACAACGAATAGGGGCATTGGCGCGCGCATGGCTCTAAAGGCCGGGTTGTAAGCGCCGGGCACTGTACTTTGTGGATGAAATTCGCCGAGCATCAGACCGTTCTTGATGAAGGTTGTGCGCAGCTGCCGGTGTCCACCATCGATGAATTTGGAAGCCTCATTCCGTTCGATATTTGGAAACGAAACCACTAAGGATGCGAGTTTCCGGTCATTGCAATTTGGAAACATGGCATAGAACGCCTCGATCAAGCCTTCGCATCTAAGCACTGCCTCTTCAGCTGTCGCTTCCCCGGTGTGGACAGTCGCAAATTTGATCAGATTGCGGTCAATCGATTCGCGAACGCGCGGGCAAACCGGCCCCGCCCGGCCAAGTTCCGGGTTAGGTTTAACGATGACGGACTCGATCCACGCAACGATTTCCGCATAAGCCGGAAATCTCTCCGGCTGGTTCTTGACGTCAGCAAGGCTGCATAGCGAACCAGGTTCTAAGATGAGCAAACAATCTCGATTAAAATCAACAGTGGCCAGTTCCATTTGATATCCCGGTTTGAGGAAAAACACTATTCTACCATAGCGGCCAAAACTGCTGTTTCTATTACATTATTACGTAAAAGGATTATTGAGGATTCACCGGATTCACGGGTCTGTACAAGTCCCGTTTGGGTATGCAAATCTGTCATACGCCAGGCGAGAACATACTATGCCGGCTGGCGCAAACCATTTTTGCGGCCTTTGTCACTTGCCCGGCCGCCGGGGCTTACGCTGCCGCTGCGGATCCGATAGCTTGAGGCTTCGGCCCTCCTGCGGCAATCCCCATCGCGCACCGGATTGAGCTAATTTGCATCGGCTGGTAAATTGCTGGGGGGCTGGCCGCTGACAGGCGGGAGAAGGCGCAGGAGTTATGCTTGCGCGCAAGCCCTTTGGCCTCATGGGACAGGAACAAGGAGAGGGGCATGACTGCGCGCCGGCCAAAGCCCGATTTGTCAAAATTGCAACCGGCGACGCAACTCGTCCACGGTGGCACCCATCGCTCGGAATTTGGCGAAACCTCCGAGGGGCTTTTCCTGACCCAGGGCTATGCCTATCCGGATATGGAAACGGCCGAGGCCAGGATGAAGGGCGCCGCGCCCGGCTATGTCTATTCCCGCTATTCCAATCCTACCGTCGATATGTTTCAGGAAAAAATGGCCTTGCTCGAGGGCGCAGAGGCGGCGCGCGCGACGGCGAGCGGCATGGCGGCCGTCACGACGGCCTTGCTGGCGCAGCTCAGGGCGGGCGACCATGTGGTCGCCGCGCGCGCCATGTTTGGCGCCTGCCTTTATGTGGTCGAAGAGGTTTTGCCACGCTTCGGCGTTCCATCGACGCTCGTCGATGGCGGGGATCTTTCGCAATGGCGCGCGGCCATGCGGCGGGAAACGAAGCTATTGTTTCTCGAAACGCCGACCAATCCTTGCCTCGAAGTCTATGACATCGCGGCAATCGCGGAAATTGCGCATCAAAATGGCGCGCGCCTTGCGATCGACAATGTTTTCGCCACGCCTATTTTGCAAAAGCCGCTGAAACTTGGAGCAGATTGCGTCATTTATTCCGCAACAAAACATATCGACGGGCATGGCCGGTGTCTCGGCGGCATCATTCTTGGCGGGCGTGACCTCATCGAGAACGAGATCCATAATTTTTACAAGCAGATCGGCACCTGCCTCTCGCCCTTCAATGCCTGGGTGTTCCTAAAATCGCTCGATACGCTCGCCCTTCGCGTGCGCCAGCAGGTCGCAAACGCCGGGCAAATCGCAGAATTTTTGAGTGGCCACCGCCACGTCTTCAATGTCCGCTATCCCGGACGTCCGGATCATCCGCAGGCCGAGCTTGTGAAACGGCAGATGTCCGGCGGCGGCACCCTTGTCTCCTTCGAGGTCCGCGGGGGCAAGCAGGCCGCCTATGCTTTCGGCAATGCGCTTTCCATCGTCACGATCGCGAATAATCTTGAGGACGCCAAGAGTGCCATCCACCAACCGGCAACCCCGACGCACGAAAAGGCCACCGCCGGGGGCGAGGCGGCC
>CAYWHF010000402.1:0-2929 GCA_964457695.1 uncultured Methylocapsa sp. | reverse complement strand
TTGGAGGAACTGCCGAGAGGCCATCGAGGGCGCCGCGCAGAATGATCACGATCACGCGTGGATCGCGCGCGCCGGCAGCGCTCGCGGGCAAGGGCAGATAGGCCGCGCCAAAGGCGGCGCCAACCCCGGTCAGAATGGCGCGGCGGGATGGATGCGCGTCGAGCGATGAATGCGTCATGGTCACCTCCGTTGGAATTCCGGCGACATGAAGAGGATGGCGAGGGCCTGCTGGCGGGATTCCGCGCGCTCGACCGCCTGCCGCGTCTCGCGCGAAGCAGCAGAGCCGCAGACCGTATCGAGAACTGCGAGCGGGTGATCCGCTTGGCGCATCAGCTGCGCCATCTGCGAGGAGAGATCGAGCCGCAGTTTCATTGCTTCCGGCGACGCCCAGGTGGCTGCGCTATCCGCAAAGCCGTTCGGCCCGCCCGGCTGCCATAAGGGCATCCCGAGCATGTTCAACCCGTGCAGAACTGGCCCTGGCTCCTGCGGCAAAAAACCCGTCGCCCGCATGGCGGCCATGATGAACTCCAGCGGCGTGCGCATTTTTGTTGCGGGCGCGCGCCACGCGCGATCATCCGCAACGAGCACCGATGTAACAACCGCAAGATCGCCATCGCTGTCACGGAATTTGCGCGCAAGCGAATCGATTAAACCGGGAGGGGGATCGTCGGCAACAAAATGGCGCGCAAGCTTGGTGGCGACATGTTTGGCTGTCGCCGGATGGCGCGCGAGATCGGAAAGCGCGGCCTCCCCTTGCTCCTTTCCTTGTTCAGGATAGACCTTGCCGAGCAAATTATGCGGGCCAGGCTCGTGCCAATTGGCCTTGAACAAAAAACTCCCCGGCTGGCCGTTTTCGCTTTCGGCTTCGGCGAAACTCCATCCCGTGATGATGCGCGCGAGTTCGGTCACATCGGTCTGCGTGTAGCCACCGTCAACGCCAAGCGTGTGCAGTTCAAGAATTTCGCGCGCTAGATTTTCGTTGAGGCCTTTGCCGGCAAGCCGCCCGGCATTGGCATTGGGTCCGATCGACCGCTGATTGTCGAGGAAGAATATCATCGCTGGATGGCTCTCGACGGCTCTCAGCAGGTCCGCGAATTTACCGCAGATATGCGGCCGGATCGCTTCGCGCTCGAAAGGCCCGGCGGTGGCGCGTATGAATGCGCCCTTTGCCATCGAGACGGCAAAATGATTGGACCACAAGGCGACGAGCCGCTCGGCGAAGCCAGAGCGCGCCTTGGCCGCTTTGGCGAAACGGGCGATGGCCTCATTGCGAAATAGCTTCTGCTCGGTGTTCGGTGTCTGAGGCTTGGGCTTTTGCCCGGGGGGCTTTGCTTGCCCGTCGTTGGCGTTCGGGCCCAAAGGCTGGGTTACAAGAGGCGGCGCCATGGCCGCGCGCTCGCGCTCGAGGCGCTTTTGCTGCTGATCGAGAAAGAGCTGTTGCAGCGCCTTTGGGGTCGCGGGAAGGTCACCGGTGTCGATGAGCGCGACGCCCTGCGTCCAGAGCTCTTCGAGGAGAAAGCCGCGCGGATCGGACGCGGCCAGGGCAAGATCGCCCGGCTTCGCGCCGAGGCCGAAGCGGTTGAAGGCTGTTACAGCCGCGCTTGGATCAGGTCCGATCGCCATTTCCGCCTCGCGCAAGATACAACTGCCGGCAGGAAAGCATGTCAATCCTGACTAGGAGATGAACCAAAACTCATTTTCCGCATTAGAGATGCCTGACGATGAAGCGGCAAAGCGCTGGGCTGACGAGGATGACCAGCACGAGCCGAAAAGTTTGCATCGTCATGACAAAGCCGAGATCGACATTGGCCGAGGCGGCGATGACAGCGATCGAATCGACTCCCCCTGGGCTCGTCGCCAAATAAGCCGTAAGCGCATCGACATCTGCGAAGTCCGTGAGCAATATGCCCAAGCCTCCGCAGATCAAAAGCTGCGCGAAAAGCAGAGCGGCGACCTTGGGGAAGGCGCGGGCGGCGCGGGCCAGGGTAGCGAGCGAAAAATTAAGGCCGATGTGCCATCCGAGGGCAGCATAGCTCAAAGCCAACAGCCAGGGGGGCAATTCAATCTGCATTAAGCCGGTGCTCTGCAGCGCGGCGGCAAGGGCCATTGGCAGCAAAAGCGGACCTGCGGGAAATTTTAACGCTCGTCCTGCTGCAATGCCGATCGCAATAAGCGCCAAGGTCGCGAGCAATGCCGGCCACGATAGCAGGGGGAACCAGCCGCTCCATCCTATTTGTTCCGGCGAGACGAAGACCCGTGCGACAATCGAGGCGGCGAGAGTAACGACTGCGAGTCTCAGATATTGCATGAAGGCGACGAGGCGGATATCGGCGCCATAGGCGTCGGCCATGAGCATCATCACATTGGCGGCGCCGGGCGATGATCCCCAAACCGCCACCGCGCCCGGCAGGACGTTCCATCGCGCGAGAAGCCAGCCAAGAAGACTGCTTGCGACAATGATAGCAAGGACAGTCGCCAAAAACAAAGGCCAGCGGGTGAACATTGCCGAGCCAATTGGATGGCTAACCCCGTTGGCGATCATGCAGCCAATAATTCCTTGCGCGCCTAAAAACGCCGCGCGCGGCAGGTGCAACATCATGCCGCTGATGGCCACAAGGATCGCTGCGCTCATCGGGCCAATGAGCAGCGCGGCCGGAACGCTCAGGGCTTGCAGCGTTGCGGCAAATGTTCCCGAAAGGAGGATCAAAGTCAGCCACTTGACGGCAGCCGGTTGGCCGCTAACGAGCTCGCGAAAAGCGATCACGGCTCGGACCTGGTCCATCGGTCACTTAGCTCCTTTGCCAGGAAATGTAACAGCGGCCTTCGTGTGACGCCATTCGTAACTTTAGGGAACATGCCGCCTTGCACGAGCAAGGTAAATGCACCTTAATAAGTTTTGTACGGCAAAAACTTGCCCGACATGACGACT
>CAYWHF010000401.1:0-2937 GCA_964457695.1 uncultured Methylocapsa sp. | reverse complement strand
CCCGCCTGCACCGCGATGTCGGCGATGAGAGGATTGCCGACCACCACGGTCGTGGCGCGTTCAGGGATCTTGACCACCTTCGCCTGGTCGAGAACAACGGTGATCGTGTCGGCCTTGGCCGGATTGCCCCCGGTCGCAAGGGCGGCGAGCACAGCAAGCGACGCGAGCGCGTATTGAATACGGCCCCCGCGACACCCCAGCTGGACTAACGCCATCATCGATGTACTCAAAACCTTTCGGCGCAACCCCGTTCGTCGCGGCAAAACGGCTGCGACGCGATTCGGTTCCATGATCTCAACGGAAAATGGTGAATGAATCGGAAATCCCGACCACGTCCGCCCGGCTATTCTGTGTTTTTGTTGGACAAACGTTGCTCTTCGCGAACGCTCCCGCGACCCTGCCTTCGGACCTCCACGTCGCCGCGGCGACTTAAATGTTGCTTAAGTTGTTCTGCTCGCAACAAGGCTTAAATCTGCAAATTCTACTGTTAATAAATTTTTTACCATGTGAATTACCGTGAAACTGCAGGCATTATCTTAGCCTTTGCTTAGGAAACCGCTGGTACTGTCCCAAATAGTGGCTCCGCACGATCGGACAACGGTCGAGGAGAGCCCAGCTCAGACAGCTACGTGTGGACCCCTAAGGAGCACCCTATGAAAAGCCTCGTTGTGCGTTTTGTGAAGAATGAGTCGGGAGCGACCGCCATCGAGTATGGCCTCATCGCCGCCGGCATCTCTGTCGCCATCATCGCCGTCGTGCAAGGCCTCGGCACGAAGCTCAAGGCGACCTTCCAGTCGGTTTCCGACAACCTGAAATAAGCTCAGGTTCATTCCAAATACAGAAGGCTCCGGCTCAGGGCCGGAGCCTTTTTGTTTTTGGTACACCAAGATTTCCTACGTCAGATTGCTGTAAGTACTTGGCAGTTTTCAGAAATTTGAAGCTTACGTACAGGTCGAAAACGAATAATTACAGAGGCAAAATATTTAATTCTTGCACTTATACCGGCGCAGTCACTCGTAAGTGCAAAGACCTACCGCTGAATCTTTAACTCAGGCACCCAAATCTAGGAGTTTGCAAGATGATCGAGATTTTCCAATTCATGCACGATGACTCCGGCGCGACCGCCATCGAGTACGGCCTCATCGCGGCCGGCATTGCCGTTGCCATCATTGCCGTCGTGCAGGGTCTCGGCACCAAGCTGACTGCGACCTTCCAGTCGGTTTCCGACAACCTGAAATAGGCTCAGGTTCATTCCAGTTGCGGAAGGCTCCGGCGAAGGCCGGAGCCTTTTTGTTATGCGCCACAAGGCCGCCGCAGCTAAGCAAATTCGCTTATATTTTATCGATAAAATCCAATCAAAATCTGCTGTTTGCACGCACTTTTTTTAAAATCGCGCCCCCTATAAACGCACCCGTCACTCGTAACCGCCCGTCTCCAATGGTGCAAACAGCACCGACGTTAGTCGCTCAGGAGAGCCGAAGATGTCGAAGATGATCATGCAATTTGTGCGTGATGAATCAGGTGCCACGGCCATCGAATACGGACTCATCGCCGCTGGCATCGCCGTCGCTATTGTTGCCGTCGTGCTGACCGTCGGCACCAATCTCAATGCGACGTTCCAGTCGGTTTCCGATAACCTGAAGTAGTACCGGCCGTCTCTATTTAAGAATGGCCCAAAACTCTGACGCCGACCGTGCCTGGATGTCTCCTCCGCCCGGCCCGCTAGACGCCAAGAGCTAAGCCAAAACCCAGGCAGTTCGCGCCCGCCAGAGGATTTTCCTTTTGGCGGGCGTGATTTTTTCTTCTGAGCTCCAAAATCCCGGTTAAGAAAATGTTAACGACCGCGGCTCTGAACAAACTCGGGTGAAGCAGCACCAACTATTATTCCCAAAACCGGTCGTATCCCGACGCAATCGATTGTCTCGCATCGCTTACATTCTTTTTTTGCGATTGTTCTCTAAACCAGCAGCATGCTGACGCAATCGATTGCATTGATTCTTTTTCCCGCACTTATGGCGTTTGCGGCTTCGAGTGACTTGCTGACGATGACGATTTCGAATCGCGTCACGTTGGCCCTGTTCATAGGCTTCTTTGTCCTCGCCTTCATAACTGGTATGAACCAGCAACAGCTGCTTTACCATGTGGTTGCTGGATTTGCGGTGCTTGCGGTCACGTTCGTTTTCTTCGCCCGCGGTTGGATCGGCGGCGGCGATGCCAAGCTCGCCGCGGTGACCGCGCTGTGGTTCGGCTTCGATCAGTTGCTCGAGTACGCGCTCTATGCGTCCCTGCTTGGCGGCGTGCTGACCCTTGCAATGATCCGCTTCCGCCTGCTGCCGCTGCCGCAGATGCTGGCCCGCCAGGAATGGCTCAAACGCCTCCATCAGCTTGACAGCGGCGTCCCCTACGGGATTGCGCTCGCGGCGGCGGCGCTTCTCATCTACCCGGAAACGCCGTGGATGAAGACGGCGGGATTTTAGACGCCGCATTTTCAAGCGCGGTCATTTTAAACACCAGCATTTTTGGCGCTGCTCGGGTCGGATCTAGGGTGTAAACCCTACGTTTCCCCGGTGATCTTGGCATAAACCCCTGGGAAAGGTCCTCCGATAGAAGAGTGATGCGCAAGATACTGACTGTTACCGCTCTGGCATTCGTGTGCTCTGTTGTAGCGTTGTTTGGGCAATCAGCAGCGCCGGCAACAGCGGCTGCCCCCGGCCCGCCCAGCGAAGTGAACCTCAAAACTGCGATTCAAGCGGCCCAGGAAGCGCCAGAAAACCAGGAGACCGAGGGAGAAATCCCGCAATGGCGGCCCGGGGTTTGCCAACGTCTCGATGCGCGGCGTCACAAGCGGCAATGACGGCAACCATTCCGGCTCGCTACCGACAGTCGGCATCTATCTCGACGAAAACCCGATCACGACGATCGGCGGCGCGCTCGACG
>CAYWHF010000400.1:0-2955 GCA_964457695.1 uncultured Methylocapsa sp. | reverse complement strand
AGCGGCCTTGGCACATTTCGTGACAAAGATGGAACCGGCATTTGGGCGCGATTCGATCCAATGAAGCTCGCGACACCCGAGGCTTTTGCACGCAATCCGTCAGAAGTTCACGCCTTTTATAACGCGCGACGACGCAATCTTCTTAGCGCCGTGCCGAATTCGGCACACTTCGCGCTGGCACGGTTGGAGGAGGCTTTGGCCGAACGCGGTGGTAGCCTCGCGCTCGTCACCCAAAATATCGACGATCTGCATGATCGCGCCGGCTCCAAAGAAGTCATCCATATGCACGGCGAATTATTCAAAGTGCGGTGCGTCGCCTGTGCGACTACCATACCTTGGCGAGAAGACCTTGGACTTGAAGATCAATGCCCGTCTTGCGCGCAAATTGGGTCTCTTCGTCCGCATGTGGTCTGGTTCGGCGAGATGCCGATGCGGATGGACGATATCTATCTTGCGCTTTACGGAGCCGATCTTTTCGTCGCCATCGGTACATCCGGCTCGGTTTATCCCGCCGCGGGATTCGTGTCCGAAGCCCGCGCGCTTGGCGTTCGAACATGTGAAATCAATCTGGAGCCCTCTGACAACGCCAGCCAATTTGACGACAAGAGATACGGGCCAGCAAGCGAAGTGGTTCCCGCATGGATTGAGGAGACCCTCGCGACGATGTGAAGAGAGACCTATGCGAAAGAGCTGCTCTGCCCGCAGCCAAGCTAGGGGGCAAAATATCCAAACGCGGCAATCGCTACCTGCGCGTCTTGTTCGTGCAAGCAGCCTGGGTCGTGTGGCTCAAGCCGAAAATCTGGGAGCGCCACGGGCTGAGACCCTGGATCGAGGCGGCGAAGGGTGGTGCCGATTTTCGCTGGAGCACCATGCCATGTCACGTGCTGACTTCATAGCCGCCGGTGTTCGCAGATCGATGACCCGAGGCAATGTCTGCGCCATGGCCCGTGTCGGGGATGGGCGCCGGCGGTATTACAACGCTGGAATTGACTGCGTTGATGTCAACGACACCACACAGTCCCATCGTCAAACTGAGTTCCTTCGCTATGATCTCGAGGCAAAGGCGTACGCCTGCTTCACCCATCGCTCCCAAGCCATAAAGAAAAGCGCGTCCGATCAGCGTCCCTTTGGCGCCGAGGGCAATCGCCCGCAAGACATCCTGCCCGCTCCTGATGCCGCCGTCAAACCAAACCTCTGTTTGACCCTTGACCGCCTTTGCGATTGCGGGCAGGACCTGAATCGAAGAAGGCGCCCCGTCGAGTTGCCGGCCGCCGTGGTTCGATACGACAAGCGCATCCGCTCCGGCATCGATCGCTCGCCGCGCATCCTCCGCATCCATGATGCCCTTCAAAACCAACTTTTTGCTCCACAATCGGCGGATCCAGGCGATATTGCCCCAGGTGAAGCGTGGATCGAATTGCTGCTCGATCCACGCGAGCAGCGAGGTTATATTATCGACGCCCTCCGCGTGACCGGCGAGGTTGCCAAAACTCCGCCGCCGCGTGCGCAGCATATTAAGGCACCATTTGAGTCTCATGGCCATGTTGACGAGGTTGGCAATCGTCAGTCTTGGCGGAACTGAAAGTCCGTTGCGCAAGTCTTTGTGGCGCTGGGCGGCCAGGGGAAGATCGAGCGTCACCACGAGCGCCGAGCATCGCGCTTCATTCGCACGCCCGATGAGCCGCTCGACGAAGCCTTTGTTGCGCATCACATAGAGTTGAAACCAGAACGGTTTTTTCGTATTGGCCGCAACGTCCTCAATCGAGCAGATGCTCATGGTTGATAAGCAAAACGGTACTCCGAAGGCCTCGGCGGCGCGGGCGGCAAGGATCTCGCCGTCGGCATGCTGCATGCCGCAGAGTCCGGTGGGCGCAAGAGCGACCGGCATGGCCACGTCCTCGCCGATCATTGTCGACCGAATCGACCGATTCTCGATGTTCACGGCGACCCGCTGCCGAAAACAAATCGCGGCAAGATCAGCTTCGTTCGCGCGGTATGTGCTCTCGGTCCAGGAACCACAGTCGACATAGTCATAGAACATGCGGGGCACGCGCCGGCGCGCCAAGCGACGCAGATCTTCACTGCAAGCGATGACCCGCATTGCAATTATCCCTCGCATTACTCGATTTTGTAGGCCCTTCCTGGCGACAGTAGACGAGATTTTGCCCACCCGCTATGTGCATCTAAAGGGCTTCCCGGCACCTCGTCGTCCGCGCGCTTGAATGCCGTGCCCGAACGCCGAGGCAAAGCCGTTGCCGCCGCTGATGATAATCGCCATCGGCTCGCCACCTAGCCAATGCTTCAGTGCCGCGACGCGTGATCTAAGCCACTTGAGGCTCATGAGCCTATTTCACCCAATGGATGCGGCCGGTATTATCTTTAATACGGAAATGCCATAAGCCATGCAGCCTTCCGGAGATTGACCGCAGGAGGCCTGATCGTGAGCGCCGAATTCCTCCGCGCAGGAACTATCCAGGAACTCAAGAGCAAAGGGCGGCTCGTCGTGCGCGGTGCGCATCGCCCCATTCTGGTCGTCGAAGACGGGGGGCGAATCTTTGCCCTGGACAACCGCTGTCCGCATATGGGTTTCCCGCTCGACCGCGGCAGCATCGAGGACGGCATTCTGACCTGCCACTGGCACCACGCGCGATTTGATCTCGCGAGCGGCTGCACGTTTGATCTTTGGGCGGACGATGTGCCGGCCTGCGCGGTCGAACTGCGCGGGGATGAAGTATGGGTGCAGCCCGAATTCGGGCGCCCGGATGCCGCGGCTTACTGGCGGCAGCGACTCGAGCAGGGCATGGCTCATAACCTCGGGCTCGTTATTGCCAAGGCCATACAGGGTCAATTAGCGGCGGGCGTGTCCCCGGTCGAGATTGTTCGGCACGCCGCCCGGTTCGTGGCCCGTAATCCCGCCGGCTGGGGACCGCGCACACCCCAGTTTCCCCGCCTCGC
>CAYWHF010000399.1:0-2958 GCA_964457695.1 uncultured Methylocapsa sp. | reverse complement strand
GACGCGCGTCTTCGTCTGCCGAGGCCACTACGGCGAATCGCTGCGCATCGGAGGCGCGCAGGGAGACATCAGCGTCTACGGGGGCCTCGACTGCATCGGCGGCTGGATCTGGACCGGGGCCCTGGTCGAAGTGGCCGCGCCCACCTCCCTCGCCGCGCTCCGCGTCGACTCCACGGGTGCGCCGGTGACCATCGAGGACCTCTCGCTCATCGCGAGTGACGCCGTCGGCCAGGACGGCAGCGGCGCCGGCCCCCCGGCGGTGGCGGCGTGGATCCGCTCCGCGACCCTCACCCTCCCGGGTTTCCCCCTCTTCCCCCGGGTGCTCCACTTTACGTCTGATGGTTTGCTCCTTGCCGACGATCCCGAAGCGCGGCGCCTCCAAGAGTTCGATTCGCCGGTCGCGCTCTTCCTCATGGCCGGTGATCAAAGCATGGAGCGGCGCCTTGAAACCGAGCGCGCCAGGATCTTTCGGGATATCGTCGACCTCGCCGTCGGTGATCATGAAAACGCCGCCGATTCGCTCCGGAGGCACATCGGCAAGCCCGGCGTTGAGGGCAGAAAACAGCCTCGTTCCATCGGCCTCGCTGTCCCTCTCGTTGCTCTCGATGATTCGGGTCTCGACATTGCCAAGCGTGTTAAGATTTTTTTCGAGCTCCGCACGTGCCTTCTCCGTCTGCACGGGGCGTTCGCCGATCGATTGGCTGCCGCTTTTGTCGGCAACGACGGCAACGACGGTTTTGAGCGGATTGCGCTCCTCTTGCACCAGCGCGGGCCCCATCATGGCCGCGAGCAGCACAAAAAGGCCGAGCGCGCGCAAAAAACTCCCTCTTGCCCGGGTGTAAAGGCTGAGTGCGAAAAGCCCGAGCGCCGCCGCGGCGAAGCCAATCAAAAGCGGCCACGGCAGCAAGGGGGAAAAGGAAATATGAAACTGGCTCATTGAGTTCCAAAAGCTTTGATGAGGTTCGCCTTACCGGCGGTCCCTGCCAAGGATAGCGGTAATTGGCAGTTTGGCGCAAATATTGGCAGCGTCTCGCTATAACGGCAGCGCCAGCGATGTCCCAGGGTGCAAGGGCGAGCCCGAAACTCGCCAAATTGGTAACTCTCGTCTAAATAGGCATCCTCAGGTGGCCGATGTCATTGAACTACTCCGAAACGCGGGCCGATATTCTTGTCGCTGGCGCGGGCGCGGCTGGCCTTTCCACCGCGCTTGCCCTGGCGCATGCGGGGTTTTCGGTTTTTTGCGCTGGCCCCATAGACCGTCGGGCTAATGGGCGCACCGTCGCCCTTTTTGAGGCGTCGCTGCGATTCTACAAGGCCCTTGGCGTCTGGCAGCATTTTCGTGGCAAGACCGCGCCGCTCGCCAAGATCACCATGCTCGACGCCACGGGCGCGCGGATTCCGGTTCCGGCGCTCACCTATGCGGCAGCCGAAATCGGTCTTTCCGCGTTCGGCGAAAACATCGAGAACGATGTGCTCGTCGATGGCCTTGCCGCGATTGCCGCGGCTGCGCCAAACCTCACTTTGCGCGAAGTGATGGTCAGCGGCATACGCTTTGAAGATGAAGCGGTCTCAGCGACTCTCAACGACGGACACAAGGTCACGGCCGTTCTCGCCGTTGCCGCCGACGGGCGCAATTCGCTCGTGCGGACCAAAGCGGGGATCGGCACGCAAAGCTGGACCTATCCGCAAATCGCCTATACCGCGCTGTTGTCGCACGCAAAGCCGCACCGCAATATTTCGACCGAGTTTCACACGCGCTCCGGCCCTTGCACGCTGGTTCCGTTGTGCCCGGTAAATGGCAAGCCGCATAGATCGAGTCTCGTCTGGCTGATGTCGCCTGAAGAAGCGGAGCGCCGCCGCGCGCTTCCCGACGCCGAAATGGCGCAAGAGATCGAGAGCCAAGTGGATTCTTTGCTTGGGCCAATGGAAATCGACGGTCCGGGCGGCTTTTTCCCGATGGTTGGCATGAGCGCCAATCGTCTCGCGTGCCATCGCGTCGCGCTCGTTGGCGAGACAGCGCATATCATTCCGCCGCTTGCTGCCCAAGGCCTGAACCTCAGCCTCCGCGATGCCGCGGCGCTCGCCGAGATTGTCGAGGACGCGCGCGTGCTGGGCGCCGATTTCGGCTCGGCGCAGACATTGAAGGCCTACGAGGACGCGCGCCGGAGCGATGTTTTTATTCGCACCAACGGCATCGACATTCTCAACCGCTCCTTGCTCATGAACAATTTTGCGGTCGATTTCTTGCGCAGCGCCGGGGTGGCGGCTTTCTCGATGATCGGCCCGTTGCGCCGTGCTCTCATGCGCGAGGGGGTGCTGCCGCATGGGACTTTGCCGCGGCTGATGCAAGAGCGGCCTGCCCGACGGTATTCGCCATCCCGTCCCGGAGCAAAGGCTGACGCGGCGCAGCGAGGAATGCAGGCTTGAAAATCGCGACCTGGAACGTCAATTCGGTGCGCCAGCGGACCGAACATCTTTTGCGCTATTTGCGCGAAGTGCGGCCCGACGTGCTGTGCCTCCAGGAGCTCAAATGCGTCGATGAGGCGTTTCCTCATGCCGAGGTAGAAGCCGAAGGCTATAATGCGGCCGTGCACGGGCAAAAAGGTTTTAATGGCGTCGCAATTCTATCCAAGGTGCCAGTCGATGCAGAAAAGGGACTTCCGGGCGATGCCGGCGACGAACAGGCGCGCTATATCGAGGCGATCGTTCCCAATGGCGCCGGGATTGTTCGCGTCGCCTCGATTTATCTGCCGAACGGCAATCCGCCGGAGACCGAAAAATATAGCTATAAGCTTGCCTTTATGGATCGTCTCATTGCGCACGCAAAGCATCTGTTGGCGCTGGAGGAGCCGTTTATTCTTGCCGGCGACTACAATGTAATCCCGGAGCCGCCCCACTGCTCCGATCCCGCGGCCTGGGAAGGCGATGCGCCCTTTTTACCGAAGACCCGGCCCGGCC
>CAYWHF010000398.1:0-2966 GCA_964457695.1 uncultured Methylocapsa sp. | reverse complement strand
GGATTCGAACCCTCGACCCCAACCTTGGCAAGGTTGTGCTCTACCCCTGAGCTACACCCGCATCCATGTGCCTCCGGCAGGCCGAGCCTGCTGCGTGATTATATGGCTTAAACAGCCGTCTAAAGCAACTTTTTGAGCCGGCCTCCTTCCACCTCTCGTAGAACAAAGCGTTAATTCCGTCGCCCGGGCTTCGGGCCGGCAAATAAGCTTGCATTGACGCCGCGGTGTTTGGCAAGGAGAGTCCGGCTCGCAGCACGCAAGGACCAGTTATGTTCTCGCCCGAGGAAATCGAACGCTACGCCCGGCACATCGTTTTGCACGGGGTCGGCGGACCTGGCCAGCAAAAGCTCAAGGCCGCGCGAGTCCTTGTTGTTGGCGCGGGCGGTCTTGGCTGCCCGTTGATGCAATATCTCGCGGCCGCGGGCATTGGTGAGATCGGCATTATCGATGACGATAAAGTCTCACTGTCGAATTTGCAGCGCCAGGTGCTGCATGGCACAGCCGACATTGGCAGAACCAAGGTTGAAAGCGCGCGGGATGCCATTGCGCGGCTAAACCCGCATGTCAGAATCGTTCCAATCGCCCGCAGGCTCACTACGGACAATGCCCGTGAGATGGCCCGCGCCTTCGATGTCATTGCGGATGGCTCGGACAATTTTTCGACGCGTTACGCCTTATCCGATGCTTGCTTTTACGAAAAACGTCCGCTCGTGACCGCAGCGGCCGGCGCCTTCGACGGCACGCTCACGGTCTTGCGCCCCTATGAGAAAGGCCCTTTGGGCGAGCCCAATCCGACCTATCGCTGCCTCTACCCGGAGCCGCCGCCCGAGGGTGCGGTCCCGGCATGCGCGGAGGCTGGCGTGCTCGGCGCGCTGACCGGCATGCTTGGCGCGATGATGGCGCTTGAAGTCATCCGCGAGATCGTCGGCTTTGGCGAAGGACTCGTCGGCAGGCTGATGCTCGTCGATGCCATAAACATGCGCTTCGAGACCGTTTGCTATCGCTGGGATCCGGAAAATCTCCTAAACGGCCGCGCCGCTTTGAGCTCAGTGCAATCGCGCCAAAATGTCTCGCATGATACATTTCTGATGGGGCCGCCCGAACGGCATCATCGTGCCAAGGCGTGGCCGCCTAAGCGGCCCAATGAGATAGACCGTCCATGAATAAGCTCGCCAGGATTGCCTTTGCGATGATGAAGACCGGCGAAAGCTTCCGCACCGGGACGTTCGCGAGAGCCCGAGACGAGCCGCTCGCTCGGCTCACGGCGCTAGGGAGGTCGCGCCTGGCGCCCGGCTTGTTCCCGCCCTGCTGCGCTACGCTTCGGGGCACGATCCTAAGAGGCATCCGCCAGAGATTTTGCCGCTTCGAGATTGGCAAGTGCAAAAACACGTGATGAACAGCATGGCCGCCATCGAAGACCTGGAACCCCGCCCTCGGCCTTGAACCCAGAACGGCCACTATAGATTCCTTCTGGAAATGCGGAAGTGTGAGCACCTTAGGGTGCCGGGATCCAACCCATTGCTTCCCAGCGTTCTGTAGTTTACCGCCCTTTAAGAATCTATTCGCCGGGGAGTGAATTCGTGGCAGGGCATCTAACGCAAAAGCTTGTTCGCGGCATACCTTGGATTGCGGGGGAGTCATTCTTCAATATTTTTTGCAGCGTAATGACCGTCGTTTTGATTGGACGATTCATTTCTCCCGCTGAATTTGGCGTTGCGGGCACGGCTACCGCGACGGTTCTCCTCGTCGAAGTCCTGTCGAGTGCCGGAATCTCGGAAGCGGTGGTACGATCGCGATCGGGGGACACAATCATCACCGATACCGCTTTCGTTACCGCAATGGCTTTTGCGTTTGCGGGCATGGGGATATGTGCGCTTGCGGCCTACCCCGTCGCTCTTATATTCGGCGATAAGCGTCTCGTTGCCCTTATCCTCGCAGCAAGCCTGCTGCTTCCTCTCAATGCGTGCGCCGCGGTTCCGGCGGCAATTATGACGCGAAAAATTCGCGCCGCAAAACTGACGCGGCGGCTGATCGGCGGGCGAATTTTCGGCCTTTTGACGCTTTGCATCTTCGCGATCATTGGTTGGAGCGCCTGGACAGTGGTTATGTCCAATCTCGCAACAAGCTTCGGTTCGCTGGTCATGATATTGACGGCAGCAAAACGGTGGCCTCGCATAAGACTGAACTGGAAGGAGGTGCCTGCGCTCTTACGTTTTGGTATGATGATCAGCGTGGAATTTATGATCCGCAATGTCGCGATGCGGACATTTAGCCTGTTGTTTGGCTATTTTCACGGACTTGCTGCGCTAGGCAATTTTCAATTTGCTTATCGTCTCGCCGAGGAGGCGGCGGGTCTCATAATACCCTATGTCACACGGTTTGGGCTGTCCTACTTTGCTGACAAAGAACGAACAGCGTCGGATAAAACGTCCTCCTTTCTAACCGGAAGCCAACTTATCGCGGCCGTCTCCACACCCATGTTCGGCGGCGTGGCTCTCGTTGCCAGAGATTTCGTGCCATTGGTTTTCGGCGCCAAATGGGAACTGGCGATACCGTCTCTCCAAATTATGGCGATCGCATCGCTCGTCGCCTATCAGCGCATTTTGATTGGGTCCGCCCTTCGCGCGAGCGGCCACCAGCTGGTCATGATCGGCATAGCCGCGTTCGGCGGCGCCTTTGCCCTGCTTTCATGCCTTGTCAGCGCAAATCTGCCTCCAATCAATGGCGTCGTTGGGTTTGCAGCACGCCTCTTCTTTGTTGCGCCTTTGAGTGCTCTGGCAATTGTTCGCCTCCTGCGAATTTCGCTTAAGGCTCAATTGCGCATATTAATCGGCCCAACGGCAGCGGTGGCAGTGATGGCCGTTGCGGTCATATCTTTCCAGCTGGCGTTTCCAGGCGCAGCGTCTTTCACGCGGCTTGCCGGGTCGATTTTGCTCGGTATCGCCGCTTATTCAATTGCTCTTTGG
>CAYWHF010000397.1:0-2972 GCA_964457695.1 uncultured Methylocapsa sp. | reverse complement strand
GAAATCACTTCGCCGGTGGCCGCCTTCACCAGCGGCGGTCCCGCCAAAAAAATCGTGCCCTGGCCGCGCACAATGATGGACTCGTCCGACATTGCCGGCACATAGGCGCCGCCCGCGGTGCAGCTGCCCATCACCACCGCGATTTGCGGGATGCCCGCCGCCGACATCCTCGCCTGATTGAAAAAGATGCGGCCGAAATGGTCGCGATCGGGAAAGACTTCGTCCTGGCTTGGCAGATGGGCGCCGCCGCTATCGACGAGATAGATGCAGGGCAGATTGTTTTCTTGCGCGATCTCCTGCGCGCGCAGATGTTTTTTGACCGTCAGAGGATAGTACGTGCCGCCCTTTACGGTCGCGTCATTGGCAATCACGACGCATTCCTGGCCGGAAACGCGCCCAATACCGGTAATGAGCCCCGCAGCCGGAACCGGGTCTTCATAAACTTCGAAGGCAGCGAATTGAGACAATTCCAGAAAAGGCGTGCCGGGATCGATGAACGCGGCGATGCGCTCGCGCGGCAGCATTTTTCCGCGCGCAATGTGCCGCTCGCGCGCCTTCTCGCCGCCGCCTTGCGCGATAAGCGCGGCCTTGGAGCGCAAATCCGCGACAAGCGCCTCCATCGCGGCTTTGTTGTTGGCAAAGTCATCGGCATCCGGCCGGACAGCGCTTTTGAGTACATTCATCGGCTCAACGTTCCTCAAAAAGCTCGCGCCCAATCAGCATGCGTTTTATCTCGCTCGTGCCTGCGCCGATCTCATAGAGTTTTGCGTCGCGCAGCAGCCTGCCCGCCGCAAATTCGTTGATATAGCCATTGCCGCCGAGAAGCTGGATCGCGTCAAGCGCCGCCCTGGTTGCGTGTTCCGCTGCAAAGAGCAGTGCACCCGCCGCATCTTTTCGCGAAGTAAAACCATTGTCGAAGGCGCGGGCAACCGTGTGGACATACGCCCGGCAAGCGTTGAGGCCCGCATACATATCGGCGAGTTTTCCCTGTACGAATTCGAATTGGCCAATCGCCTGCCCAAACTGTTTGCGCTCGCGCACATAGGGCAGGCAAATATCGAGACAGGCCTGCATGATGCCGAGTGGACCTCCCGCAAGCACGAGGCGCTCATAATCGAGCCCTGACATCAAGACATGAACGCCATCGCCCGCCCGGCCTAAAACGTTTTCCTCAGGCACTTCGCAATCCTCGAAAACGAGCTCGGACGTCGGCGAGCCGCGCATGCCGAGCTTGTCGAGCTTTTGGCCAAGACGAAAACCCCTGAAACCGCTCTCGATCAAGAAAGCGGTGATGCCACGCGCGCCGGCATTTGGATCCGTCTTGGCATAGACGACGAAGGTCGAGGCATGATGCGCATTGGTGATCCACATCTTTGTGCCGTTCAAGACGTACAGACCGGCCTTTTTATCCGCGCGCAGGCGCATCGACACGACATCCGAGCCGGACCCCGCCTCCGACATGGCGAGCGCGCCCACATGCTCGCCGGACACGAGTTTTGGCAAATAGCGGCGCTTTTGCTCTTCCGTGCCATTGCGGCGGATCTGGTTGACGCAAAGATTGGAATGCGCGCCGTAGGAAAGGCCCACTGAAGCAGACGCCCGGCTCACCTCCTCCATGGCGATGCAATGGGCGAGATAGCCAAGACCCGCGCCGCCAAACTCTTCTTCGACCGTTATGCCATGGAGGCCAAGCTCACCCATCTGCGGCCAAAGATCGATTGGAAAGGTGTCGGTCCGGTCGATTTCGGCCGCGCGCGGCGCGATTTTGGCGGACGCAAAGGCGCGCACCGTTTCGCGGAGCTCATCGAGCTCCGGGGCAAGGGCAAAGTCGAGACCGTGAATTTGCATGGGGCGGTTCCTGGACCGTTTGCAAGAATTTGCTTAAAGCATATTTGGCGGCAAAATTCGCATACAAGCACTTTAAATCCATTGGCCTCCAAATATGAAATCACGGGCTCCGCGCAAGGATATCCCAAAACCATGGCCGTTGACCCTCTCGACCTTTGCCGCGCGCTTGTGCGCTGCCCCTCGGTGACGCCTGAGGATCGCGGCGCGCTCGGCGTTTTGGAAGCAGCGCTGCGCGAGGCCGCCTTTGCAACGCGAAGGGTGACATTTTCCGCGCCTGGCACGCCAGATGTCGACAATCTTTATGCCTGCATAGGCCGGGGCGCGCCCTACTTTGTCTTTGCGGGCCATACCGATGTCGTGCCAGTCGGTAATGCGTCGCGCTGGCGCTTTGATCCTTTTGGGGCCGAGGTTGCGGATGGCGCGATCTGGGGGCGCGGCGCCGCCGATATGAAGGGGTGCATTGCTGCCTTCGCCGCCGCGGCTTGCACTTATGTTGCACGCGGTATGCCCAAAGGCTCGATCGGTTTTCTTATTACCGGCGACGAAGAAGGCCCCGCCATCAATGGCACCGAAAAACTTTTGCGCTGGGCATATGACAAGGGTGACCGTTTCGATCATTGCATTGTTGGCGAGCCGACGAGTTGTGAGGCGCTGGGCGATACGATCAAGATTGGACGGCGCGGCTCGCTCAATGCCACGTTAACTGCCCAGGGCCGCCAGGGCCATGCCGCTTATCCAGAGCGGGCGGATAACCCCATTCCAAAACTCATGCGGCTTCTCGATGCTTTGATTGCCGCGCCGCTTGATAGGGGCACAGCCCAATTCGATCCTTCAAATCTCGAAATCGTTTCGGTCGATACCGGCAATCCGGCTTTTAATGTGATCCCAGCCGACGTGCGGGCGCGAATAAATGTGCGGTTCAACGATCTTTGGGAGCCCAAGACTCTTGAGGCGGAGCTACGGCGAAGATTAGACCTATCCGTGATGGCCGGGCCTGACCCGGCCATCCATCATGGTGGCGCCAGGGATGCCCGGGTGAACCCCCGGACTAGATCCGGGGGCGGGCGTGACGCGGGGGTCTTGGACAAAGTGAGTTGGCCTTACACGATCGATTTGGAGCCTTG
>CAYWHF010000396.1:0-2978 GCA_964457695.1 uncultured Methylocapsa sp. | reverse complement strand
TTGGCCATGGCGTGCATCAGGTCTTAGCGGGCCCCAACGGCGCGCTGATGGCGCCAACGCCGCTGACGCTCGCCGAAACGGCGTCGGTCTTTGGCGAGATGCTGACTTTTCGCGCGCTTTTGTTGCGCACGGCGAACATCGCGCAGCGCCGCGCCATGCTCGCCGCCAAGGTCGAGGACATGCTGAACACGGTGGTGCGGCAGATCGCGTTTTATTCCTTCGAGCGCAAGATCCATATCGAGCGGCGCAACGGCGAGCTGACGGCCGCGCGGATTTGCGAGTTATGGCTTGGCGAGCAGGCGGAGAGTCTTGGGCCCGCGATCGAATTTGGCGCCGATTACGAGACCTATTGGGCCTATATTCCGCATTTCGTTCATTCGCCCTTTTACGTCTACGCCTATGCGTTTGGCGACTGCCTGGTCAATTCGCTCTATGGCGTCTATCAGGGCGCGCGCGAAGGTTTTGCCGAGCGCTATCTTTCCATGCTTTCGGCGGGGGGGACAAAACATCACTCCGAGCTGCTTGCACCCTTTGGGCTTGACGCGCGCGATCCCTCCTTCTGGCAGATCGGTCTCAAGATGATCGAAGAGATGATCACGGATCTCGAAGGAATGGAAGGAAAGGTTTAGGGCAGGAATTCATGGGGTAAATGCTTCCTTCTCCACGTCTGCAGCTCCGCCCCTGTGATCTGATCTACGCACTGCCTTTTTCGCTGTCGAGAATGCGCATCTGATGCGCGTCGTAGCGCTCGCCTGCTGCGGCATCGGCCGGCACTGCCTGGACGATCCCGGCCAAATCCGCAGCACTCAGTTCGACGTTGAGTGCCCCGAGCGCCTCGGCAAGCCGCTCGCGCGTACGGGCGCCAACGAGGGCCACAATGTCTTTGCCCTGCGCGAGAACCCAGCCAATGGCGAGCTGCGCAACGCTTATGCCCTTTGCCCCGGCAAGCCCCCGCAGCGCTTCGACAAGCGCGAGATTTTTTTCGAGATTTTCGATCTGGAAGCGCGGGCTGTGGGCACGATAATCTTGCTCGCTTTCGCGGGCCTTGCTCCAATGCCCGCTGATGAGGCCGCGCGAAAGCACTCCATAGGCGGTAAGCCCGATCCCGAGTTCGCGAAGCGTTGGAAGAATACGTGTCTCAATGCTGCGCGAAATAAGCGAATATTCGATCTGAAGATCGCAGACCGGATGCACGGCGTGTGCCCTGCGGATCGTCTCGGCTGAGACTTCCGAAAGCCCGATGTGGCGGATATGGCCGGCCTTGAGCAATTCGGCCATGGTGCCGATCGTTTCCTCGATCGGCACTTTTGGGTCAAGGCGGGCGGGGCGGTAAATGTCGATATAGTCCGTTCCGAGCCGTCGAAAACTTTGCGCGAGATAGTTTTTGATATGCGCCGCGCTCGTGTCGATGCCAACCCAGCCGCCGGATGGATCGCGCAGCGCGCCAAATTTGACGCTGAGCACGACGTCTTCGCGCCGCCTGCCGCTCAGTGCTTCGCGGATGAGCATTTCATTATGGCCGCTGCCATAAAAATCGCCGGTGTCAATCAAATTGATTCCGGCGTCGAGCGCGGCGTGGATGGTGGCGATGCTCTCGGCGCGGTCGGCGGGGCCATAAAGATCCGACATGCCCATCGCGCCAAGGCCGATGGCGGAAACAGTAGGCCCGGCTTTTCCAAGAGTGCGCGACATTTGGGACGCTCCTTTCGTCACGGCTGGCTCGCGAGTGACAGAGCAATCATTAGCCGCTACCGAACGAAGCCCAAAATATCCTTCACGGCGGTCATGGTTTTGGTGGCGAGCGCACGTGCGCGCGCTGATCCGTCCGTGAGAATGCCGTCAATAAAACCGGGGTCGGCCTTGAGACGATTCATCTCGGCGCCGATGGGTCCGAGCTTCGCCACCGCAAGATCGGCGAGCGCCGTCTTAAAAGTCGAGAAATTCGCTCCGCCAAAATCCTTCAAGACTTCCTGCAGTGTCTGGCCGTTGAGCGCGGCGAAAATGCCGATAAGGTTTTCGGCCTCGGGCCTTTGCTTTAGGCCTTCGATTTCGGCGGGCAGCGGCTCCGGATCGGTCTTTGCCTTGCGGATCTTTTGCGCGATCGTGTCCGCATTGTCGGAAAGATTTATGCGCGAATAATCCGACGGGTCCGATTTCGACATTTTTTTGGCGCCGTCGCGCAGACTCATGACGCGCGTGGCAGGCCCCTGAATCAGCGGCTCCGGCAGAGGGAAGAACGCATCGCCGTGACCCAGCGCGGCGATCGAGGAGGCAAAATCGAGATTGAATTTTTGCGCAACGTCGCGGGCAAGTTCGAGATGCTGTTTTTGGTCCTCGCCGACCGGGACATGGGTTGCGCGATAGGCAAGGATATCGGCGGCCATGAGGCAAGGATAGACATAAAGCCCGACGGAAGCGTTTTCCCGGTCGCTGCCTGCCTTTTCCTTGAATTGCGTCATGCGGTTGAGCCAGCCGATGCGCGCCACGCAGTTAAACACCCAGGCAAGTTCGGCGTGCACGGAAACCTGGCTCTGGTTGAACACGATGTGCTTTTTGGGATCGATGCCGCAGGCAATAAAAGCCGCCGTGACTTCGCGGATACTTGCCCGCAGTTCCTCCGGCTTTTGCGGCAGCGTGATCGCGTGGAGATCGACGACGCAATAAATGCAATCGTGGGTCTTTTGCAGCTCGACGAATTTGACGAGCGCGCCGAGATAATTTCCAAGATGCAAATTGCCTGTCGGCTGGACGCCGGAAAAAACCCGTTCAATAAATTGTGCCATAAGAGAGCAGCTCCTGACGACTGCGGAGTAGTAACTTTGGCGCTTCGTGTTCGCGGCAGCAAATCGCGCGGCCGGTGTAACGAATAGCAGCCGTCACCGCGTGGACGTTCCACAAAAGCACGTGCTTTAGCCGTTTGAAAAGGAGCGCTTCCGGTTAAATCACACAAGTGCCCGCAACCGGGAAGCGCTTTACGA
>CAYWHF010000395.1:1955-2979 GCA_964457695.1 uncultured Methylocapsa sp. | reverse complement strand
TTCCGCAAAGCTTTCAGCTAATCGAGATCGCGCATGCCGAAACCGCGAAGCCGGCTTTCACCGTCGCCTATATCTCGGACACGCATCTTTATACGCGCAATGTGAGCGACCGTTTCGTTCGCTCCGCCGTGAAAGCGGTGGAAGATGTCAACGCGCTTGATCCCCAGCCGGATTTCGTTCTTTTTGGCGGCGACATCGCACAGCTCGGCCGGCGGGGGGAACTCGATCTCGGCGCGCAGATTTTGAAGGATCTCAAGGCGCCCGTAAGAATGATGGTCGGCGAGCACGACTGGTTCCTCGATATGGGCGCACATTGGCAAGAATTATTTGGGCATCCTCAATATTCCTTCAACCACAAGGGTATCCACTTTGTGACTCTGATGAGCGTCCACGAAAAGGATTTTTGGACTGCCCGCGGCATGACCGCGGAGGAAAGAATGCACACTGTCGCCGGGCTCGACAATGGCGTCCAGTCCCGGTTTGAAGTCGGGCCCGAAGGACGCGATTGGCTCGAGAAAGATCTTGCCGCGGTCGACAAAGCGACTCCCGTCGTTATCTTCTCCCATTCGCCGCTCTACAAATATTACCGCAACTGGAACTTTTGGACCGATGATGCCGATGAAGTCCAGTCGATCCTAAGCAAATTCGATACCGTATCGGTGATTCACGGCCACACCCATCAATTGCTCTTGAACCGTATCGGCAACATCAGCTTCTACGGCCTGCTCTCGACGGCCTGGCCATGGCCCTATGCGCCGGAAGGGTTGCCAAAACTCACCGTCCAAATGAATCGCGCCGATCCCGTCAATGATTTCGACGGCTGCGGCAATGGCCAACTCAATGTGCTTGCCTCGGGAATGATCGATAAGGTCTACAATCTTTGGAATCGAAATCCGTTCACCGTGCGGGCAAGTTATCTTGCGTCAGGGGGCACCCAGGATCGGCCGCCCGCGACAACGCTTTCGAGCTACTAAAGGAGACGGAAATGCGGCTTTCCCGCCATTTCGCACTGGCGCTTTGCCTT
>CAYWHF010000395.1:0-1945 GCA_964457695.1 uncultured Methylocapsa sp. | reverse complement strand
TTCGTGCGAGACCCCCCCCGTTCCGGTGGCCCGCAGCAACGTTTTCGGGCCTGTAGGAGGGACGGAATTAGGTTTTCCCCCCCCTTCCGACCTCGGGCTTCCCCCGCGGGCGTCCGCGGCGGAAGCCGGGGATGATCTCCCCCGCCACAAAGTGCCTGCTTCCGCAGAGGGAAATTTGGTTGTCGGCCTCTGCGACGGCGAAACCTCCATCGAGGTAAAAGGCATCAAGCCCGGCGATCCGATGACTCGCGAGCAAGGCCAACAGATCGCCGACGCGCTCATGAAGGAATGGCGGCAAAAGCATCCCGATGCCGAATGGACCGTCGCCCAGGGCGGCGCCGCGGTACAAGCTCCCCAACTGCGTATGGCCGCCAACGATCAGTTTCAGACTTACGGGGCCTTCACCGAGCGTGATAAGCAGATATGGAAAGAGTCGACCGACCGCCTCGTCGCGGAAGGCAAGCGGATTTTTCACGACTCGCAAGCGCTTGGCGGCACAAACGCTATATCCTGCGACATGTGCCATCCCGATGGTTCGAATACCCATGCCGAGACTTATCCGAAATTTCAGACCCAACTCGGGCGCGTCGCTTTGCTTCGCGATATGATCAATTGGTGCATCGAAAATCCGGGGCGCGGCAAGCCTTTCCCCGACGATGATCCGAGGCTCAAGGCTCTCGAGGCCTATATGCTTGCGCAAAGGAAGGGCGTTCCGCTCGACTACGGCAAGCATTGAGCCAGCGGGGATTGGGCGCTGGCTCGCACCGTCAGCAAGCGAGTGGAACGCCGCGCAAGCGCGGGCCCTCTCAACCGATATGAAAATAGAGCCGGAATCTTGCCATTATGGCCTTCGAGCGCCTCTTCAGCTTCGCTGCATATGCAAAAATCCAGCTTGCCCGGAAAAATGCAAGAATACGGTCGCGAATGGAAGTTAGCCAGTCCATGAGCCGCGCGAACCAGGCAATTGTTCGCAGTTTCGCCCTGCCCGCGTGGTAGATCCGCTCCGCGATGACGAGACTCAAAATATAGGCCGCCGTTATTGTTCCAATGCCTGGCCAAAAAAGCCCTCGGCTCAATAGCCATAGAGCGTAAAGTTTGGCCGGTTCCGCAATCAACATCGGGACGGCGACCAAAACCAGGATCGCATAAGGCGGCAACACGGCAACGGCGTCTTGCAGACGAAGGACAAGCCGCAGGCGCGCCACCCATCTGAGGAGCGGCCCGAATACCGGCGCAACGATGCCGTCGAGGACAATGTAAAGGACGACAATTGCATCGGCCGCCAAGAGCAGCAGGCGGCGCAACCCAAAAAGTCCGTTCGTCCGGGGCAAGGATTTTTAACTCCAGCAGTTGAACTGTGCGGCTCTCCCCTAGGGGGGTGGGCCGCAGCCCCGGCGCGCACCGCCAAGTCACCTAAGCCGACATCCCAAACAGCACAGGATGCGTGCGGTGGTGCCTTCGCCATAAGCACGAATCTGCGGAAAAATTTGAAAGCAAGTTTTTGTGCCGATCCGCGAACCGCCACGACGAACATGCTTATTGGACCGGATATGACCGTCAATGGCTGAAAGACGGTGCTTCGGGCTCAGCACAAATGAGGTATGGCAGTAACGCGGCGGCACATTTTTTAGCCGGCCGAAGCAGACCGCTCGGCCCAAATACTGTGCGGGCCGCTCGAAACTGCTGCCTGCCTATTTTGCCACCGGAAACCGCGGCGCATTTTGCTCGCCGAAACCGCCCGTAGAGGCCCCAAGACTGTTGAGGTCCGCGATTCCGCCCGTTCCCGCGCCGATCCGGCTGCCATTGATACCGCCCGTATTCTCGCCAAAGTTACCTGGGTCTGCGATACCGCCCGTCACCGCATTTAAGCCGCGGCCAGTGCCTTTGATACCACCCGTAGCGGAACCAAGGGTGGAGAAATCGCCGATACCGCCGGACCCGGCGA
>CAYWHF010000394.1:0-2992 GCA_964457695.1 uncultured Methylocapsa sp. | reverse complement strand
AGGTCGCCGCGCACCGGCAGGCCATACGGATGGTTGGGATAGGCCAAGGCACGAAAGGTCCTCCCTGCAACGGCGTCGGGATCATTCGCCTCGCGTCTCAAGCTCGCGGCAATCTGACCTAGGACCCGTTCAAACGGCTCCGGATCGAGCCGCGCTTCGGTCACGGCAAGCTTTAATAACGCGAAGGCCCGGGCCGTATTCCGCGACAAAGTCTGCATACGCCCAGTGAGCATGTCGCGGTCAGCGGAAAACGACATCTCGATTGCATCTTCATCTAGGGCACGATGAAAGCCCTCCGAATCATAGAGCCCTGCGCCTTCGTCGAGGAGACCAGCGAGGAGCGTGGCCGCACCGGCTTTGCTAACCGGATCTTGCGAGGCGCCACCCTTAAATGCGAATTCAATGGCAATGAGAGGAACGGTATAATCCTCGACAAGCCAAGCCTCGATGCCTCCTTTTGAAACAGGCTTTTGTACTCTTGACGCGCGCGATGGAGATTCAGTAGCAGCAAGCGCGGTCATGTGTTCATCTCAGGCATGATGATAAGGAAGACGGCCGCGAAATAAGCGGTTCAAACTGCGAGCGGGCCGTCCGCATGCGCGTCTCTAGCCGCCGAGCCAGGTTCAGCCGGCAGCAGGAAGCCCGTCACGCTGCGCCGCTTGTCGAGCCAACGTGCCGCCTTTTTCACGTCGTTAGGTGTGACAGCCTCGATGCGCGCCGGCCAGTTAGCGACGTCGTCAAGAGCAAGGCCAGCGGTAAGCGATGCGCCATACCAGCGTGCGAGCGCCCCCTGGTTGTCCTGGGCATAAATCGTGTCGGCGACAAGGCGGGTTTTGGCGCGCCGCAAATCGGCCTCGTCGACCCGCCGCACGGCAACTTCGGCAATCACCTCGTCGATTGCTGCATCGACAATTTCGAGGCCGATCCCAGGCGACGGGACGGCATAGACATAAAAGCGCGTGTCGTCGACGGCCGTGCCTTGGTAATGCGCCCCAGCCGAAACAGCGAGCTTGCGCTCCAAGACCACGGTTTTGAACAATAGGCTCGTATGGCCCCCGCCAAGAAGATAACCAAGGACTTCAAGGGCCTCGGCATCGCCTGGCAAAGCCGAACGATAGGAGGGCACCAGAAACACGCTTTGATGCAATGGCTGCTCGACCTTTTCGTCGGCAAGGGTCACAAGACGGTGCGCGCGCGGCACCGGTTCGCGCGGGCGAAACCGCCCAATCCGCTCGCCATGCGCGGGAATGGAACCGTAAAACTTTTCCGCAAGGTCCAGCACATCTTTCGGCTTCACATCCCCCGCAACGACAAGAATTGCGTTGTCCGGGGCGTAAAAGCGGTCGTAGTAGGCAAAGGCGTCGTCCCGGCCCAAACTTTCGATCTCATGCGCAAAGCCGATGATCGGCCTGCCATAGGGATGCTGGGTAAATAGTGCCGCCTGTACCGCCTCGCTAAGCTGCTCGGAAGGATCGGACTCGGTTCGCATCCGCCGCTCCTCAAGAACCACATCGCGCTCCGGCCCGACCACCTCATCGGTTAAGACAAGGTTCTTCATGCGGTCGGACTCATAGTCCATGCACACGTCCAAATGTTCCTTGGCGACGCGCTGGAAATAGGCGGTGCAATCATTGGAGGTAAACGCATTCTCCTGGCCGCCGAGACCAGCAATGAGCTCGGAAAATTTACCTTGCGGATTGTTGCTGGTGCCTTTGAACATCAAATGTTCGAGGAAATGGGAAATGCCAGACTTGCCCGGCGGATCGTCGGCCGAGCCATTTTTGTACCAAATCATATGAGTCACCACGGGCGCGCGGTGATCTTCAATGACAACGATTTCGAGCCCATTAGCGAGCTTAGCCTGGGAAATGGCCGGACCGGCCGTTTTTCCCTGCGCGGGCGCCGATGGATTTAGAGAAATGCTGTTCTGAGCCCTGTTCGATTCACCAAAAGACATTCAGCCATCGCTTTCCGAATTGTAAATAATACCAGTCCGAGGAAGCGAAGGCGCCCGCGATCCCTCCCTATCCCTCGCCTCCAAAAGTCTGCACCAATATAGGGCGTAATCTTGGAAAGTGGCAGAGAATTATTGCCCTGCGGTTGCCGGCCCAAACCCAGTGGCCAGGCGCTTCAGAAGAGTGCGCTTTTCGGGCACGAGGGTCAATTTTCGATCGAGGTCTTAGGGCGCTGGGGGCGGATCGAGGCCGCGGTATCGGCCGGGGCCGGCTTATCTTTCGTCGCCTCGTTAGCCGCGTTGGCAACTCCCGCCGGATGCCGGTAGCCGGGCGGCGGCTCGGTTAGAAATTTCCGTACCGGCTCTGGTCCCGCTTGGACGGTATCGGAGGAGGTGAAGCCATTTGTCACGGATTTCAGAATCTTCCAAGGCGTCGAGAGGCACAAAGCTGATCCGGACGCTTGGCATTCGTCCGGTGGTCCTTCCGCCGGCAGCGAGCCTTTTTCGGCCTGGGCACTTGGCGTGACCTGCGCAGCAGGCGTATGTGAATCCAGCGCCGCTCGGCGCTCGGCAGCAACATCGGGATCCTTCGGCCAGGACGGATCGCGCGCTGCTGCTTCAGGTTTCGGCAGGTCGAGGCGAGGGGGAACGACGATGGGCGCTCGCGCGCGGTAATCAATCGATTCGTCATCCTTGTTGGACTGCAAACCAAAAAAGCCGAGCAACGACTTGCCGGCCTCCTGAGCCCGTGCTTGCGGTGCGCCGGTAAGCACTCCGGCGCAAAGGAGAGCGGTCATAGCCGCTAAGAAGCTAAACCTGCACCGAATGTAAGCGTCGAAATTCATGACGTCGTTCCCTAAACTCCTGAAGCGCTCGGCAGCCCGCGCCCGCTAGCCGCGCCATCTCCCTTTGGACTATTTTGCGCATTCGGGGCTTTTTGGAGGCAGAGCCTCCGCCGCCCCTTATTCCCCGGCCACGCGCCCGGTCTGGCAAGGCTTTTTTGCCTCAAACAGGGAATCATAAATCAAAAGCCCTACG
>CAYWHF010000393.1:0-3010 GCA_964457695.1 uncultured Methylocapsa sp. | reverse complement strand
GACCTCTTCCTTTTTGCTAAACGCTGTCGTGTTGATAGCCCCGCCGGATGTCTTCTTTACCGTGGGGTTTCCGCGGACCCTGGAAGATTGGGCAACCATGACGATCTCATTGCAATAACAAACCACCACAGCGGCAATGATAGCGCAGCGCAAGGCGGAAATCGAGCCAACTCTCTTATGCAAGGAAGTTACGCTGAAACGATCACAACTTCAGGCGCGCGCAGAAGAACCTGCAAATAAGACGGAGCGAACCAGCCGCGTGTCTGAATTACGCCAACCACAAAACGCAGCGCCTGCGGCTAAGCAGCGTTGCAATCCGGGCCTTGTCTACTCGCGCGGTTTATTTTGCGTGCGTGGCAGGAACACTACAAGGTCGTTGCGATGTACGCGGCCGAGAACCGCGCGCGCTTCTTCATCGAGAAGATCGCGGTCAATGACCCGGCCGGACAGCAGCGCAATTCTATCATTCCACAGAGCATGCTCAGCTTTGAGATTGTCCAACTCACCGATCAGCGCGGTGATCTTGCGCTCATATTCATCCTTGGCTTTAAGCCCCCGCTCGCCGTTTACCGCGTGCCAAACGAAATATGCCCCGATCGATCCAGAAAGTAAATAAAGCAGCGAAGGAAAGAGGGTAGAGCGTATGCGCTTGTAAACGACCATTCCGTAACATAGGAGGATACGGTAAGCAAACCGTTAATTATGAATATCCCAGGCCTTAGGCTCATCTTCTCTGCCCGGAACTTGGGCAATTCCAGTGAACCTGCCAGCAGATTTCTTACGGGAATTTGCGCGCCGAACGCAAAGCACGGCGATTATATTGGGATGTTTTGGGTTTTCGCAAACTTTCGCAATTTGTCACGCAAGGACTGCCCTGCCTGTGCTTCTTCCATGAGCGACAAGATGAATTTTTCTGTCTCCTTGAGATTGGTGGCAAGCAACATGGCCTTCACTGGTCCAATGCACGCCGCCGACATCGATAGTCCGCGATAGCCAAGTGCCAACAAAACCATGGCTTCAAGCGGCTTGCCGCCGAGTTCGCCGCAGAGCGCCAGCGGCGTTGCGTAGACACGCGCTTTATCGGCGATAAGTTTCAGCGCTTGCAAGACCGGAGTAGAAAGAGGATCGAACCGTGCCGCCACACGCTTGTTTTCGCGATCGGCAGCAAAGATATATTGAACGAGGTCATTCGAGCCGACCGATAGAAAATCTGCCCGCTTGCAAATTTCATCGAGTTGCCAGATCATCGACGGCACTTCGATCATGACGCCGAGTTTGAGGCTTGACGGCGGCGCGCGGCCAAGTTTCTTCAGCTGGCCGACTTCATATTCGACAAAGGATTTCGCGGTTTCAAATTCCTCGACAGTTGTGATCATTGGGAACATGATACGCAAGTCGCGCCCCGAACCGGCGCGCACCAAAGCCCGCAGCTGCGACCGCAACAAGCCAGGCCGGTCAACGCCGATTCGGATGGCACGCCAGCCGAGTGCCGGATTTTCCTCCTCCACCTTCTCCAAGTAGGGCAGGACCTTGTCCGACCCAATATCAAGCGTGCGGAACGTGATGGGCCTTCCTCCGGCGGCATCGATAACGGCCCTATAAAAAGTCTCCTGCTCGGTCATCTTTGGCAGGCGCGATGCAAGCATGAACTGGATCTCGGTCCGGAACAATCCCACAGAAACCGCGCCTGTTTCTGCGACATGCTGAAGATCGACCAGCATTCCTGCGTTCATTTGCAATTCGATCGCGACACCGTCCTTGGTTACCGATGGCACGTCACGCAATTTCTGGTACTGAGCCTGCTTGCGCGCGCGGAGCCGCGCCTTTTCCGCATAGGAATGCTCGACATCAGGAGGCGGACGGAGATGAACGTCACCAAGGACGCCGTCAACAATGATCGCATCGCCCGGCTCAGCCAGATCGACGATATTGGACACATTGCCAACGGCAGCAATTCCGAGCGCGCGGGCCACGATCGCAACATGACTCAAAGCGCCGGTTTCCTCGAGGATGAGGCCCCGAATCTTTGACCGGTCATACTCAAGCAAGGCCGCAGGACCCATTGCGCGCGCGACAATGATCGAATTGTTTGGCAAATTCTCGTGTGAGGCAACAAATTCTTGACCCGTTAACTGGTGCAACAACCTGTTGGCAAGATCATCCAGATCATGCAACCGCTCGCGCAAATAGGGTTCGGTCTGGCGATGGAGCTTTGCCCGCGTATCGTTTTGTACCCGTTCCACTGCAGCTTCAGCGGTGAGTCCTGTCGCCACTGCTTCGCGCAGCCTGCGCAGCCAACCCCGGTCATGCGCGAATAACCGGAACGTCTCAAGTACGTCGCGATGCTCGCCAGAGCCCACAGTTCTGCTTTCGATAAGGCGGTCAAGCGAGTGGCGCATGGCTTCAATGGCATCATCGAGCCTTTGATTTTCCCGCCGGATATCTTCGGCAACGATCTGTTTCACTATGATGCGCGGCTCGTGCAAGACAATGTGGCCAAGGCCGACGCCGTCGGCGACCGGCGTTCCCTTCAGGGCGACCGGCCCCCGAAAGGCAATATCCTTGCCTGGCGGCGCCAGCGATTGCACCTCACCTGAGGCAATCATTTCGGCGAGCAGCATCGCCGTTGTCTGAAGTGCCTCGATTTCCTCTTCAGGATAGGTGCGGCGGGCCTTGTTTTGGACGACCAGCACGCCGAGCGTGTTACCTCCGCGCAGGACTGGCACGCCTAGGAACGAAGAATAAATTTCCTCACCGGTTTCCGGCCGATACGAGAACGCTGGGTGCAGCTGGGCGTCGCCCAGCGCAAGCGGTTCGGCAGTCTCTGCAATGAGACCGACGAGCCCTTCACCCTTGCGAAGAGTGGTCAAATGAACCGCTTCGCGGTTCAATCCTTTGGTCGCATAAAGTTCGAGTTTTTCGTCGGCGCGCAGTACATAAACTGAGAACACCTCCGCGACCATGCTCGCGGCGATATGAAGGACAATGTTTTCGAGCTTGGCTTTCGTGC
>CAYWHF010000392.1:0-3014 GCA_964457695.1 uncultured Methylocapsa sp. | reverse complement strand
GGCCCAAATATCGAGTGCGGATGGTTTTGTTGGAACGATCGTAAGATCGGCGGTCCTCACCGCGGCAAGCGCTGCCGGAGATTCGAGAGCCGGGGTATCGATGATGCTCAGTGTCACGTTCCGCTTCGCAGCGGCGTTCAATGCCGATGAAAGCCGCGCAAATGCAATCGTCCGCACCGGCAGATTGCGGTCCATTCGTATGGAGCCCCACCGAATGGCGCAGCTCTTGGGATCCAAGTCAAAGATGGCTACAGTTTCGCCCGCTTCTTGGGCCGCGACGGCGAGGCAAGTGGCAAGCGTGCTTTTGCCGCATCCGCCTTTATGCGTTGCGAATACTATGGTGCGCATCGATAAAAGTTTATTTATATAAGAAATGTTCAAGAATGACTCGATTTTTTTTATTTTATAGTATCCGAAAAAACGCATGATCTGTCTGAGTATAAAAACCAAATAAAGGCTTGCCCGCCGCTTGAGATTGTTTTTTACCTTAACGCCGCTTTGTCCATCGGCCTTGCCCTCCGGACGTTTGCCTGTCCGCACGGCGCGCGGCGGAGAGTGAAGAAGGCGAGATGACCGATCTGTTCGCCGCCGCACATCTCGAGAAAGACGCTCCGCATCCGCTTGCCGACCGGCTGCGCCCGCAAAACCTCGCCGAAGTCGCGGGACAGGAGGCGCTTCTCGGGCCGCAGGGCGCGCTAACGCGGCTCATTGCCTCGGGTGCATTGGGCAGCTTGGTTTTTGGGGGCCCGCCCGGCACCGGGAAAACAACCGTTGCGGGCCTTCTCGCGCGGGGAACGAGGCTTGCCTTCGTGCAGATCTCCGGGATTTTTTCGGGCGTTGGCGAACTCAAGAAAGTGTTTGACGAGGCGCGTGGCAGACGCAAGCTCGGTCAGGGAACCTTGTTATTCGTCGATGAGGTGCACCGCTTCAACCGCGGGCAGCAGGATAGTTTTCTGCCGGTCATGGAAGACGGCACTATCACGCTCGTTGGGGCAACGACAGAAAATCCAAGCTTTGAGCTCAACGCCTCGTTGTTGTCGCGCGCGCGGGTGATGATCTTTGAGTCGCTCGGCGAGACGGCAATCGAGCAGCTTCTTGCCCGCGCGGAACGATGCGAGGGGCGCTCCCTGCCGCTTGATGCGGAAGCCCGCTTACGCCTCATCCAGATGGCGGATGGCGACGGGCGTGCGGCGCTCAGCCTTGCAGAGGAGGTATGGCGGGCAGCACGGCCGGGCGAACTCTTCGATACGAGAGCCCTGGCATCGATCGTGCAACGGCGGGCGCCGATTTACGACAAGGCGCAGGACGGACACTACAATCTCATCAGCGCGCTGCATAAATCCGTGCGCGGCTCGGACCCGGACGCAGCACTTTATTATCTCGCGCGCATGTTCGACGCGGGCGAAGATCCGCTGTTTATTGCAAGACGCGTCGTGCGCATGGCAGCCGAAGACATAGGCCTTGCCGATCCTCAGGCGCTCGCCGTCGCGCTGGCGGCAAAGGACGCCTATGATTTTCTTGGCTCTCCCGAAGGAGAACTCGCGATCGCCAATGCGGTGATTTACGCCGCAACCGCGCCGAAATCGAATGCAGCCTATGCCGCCTTCAAGGACGCTCAGCGGCTCGCCAAGGACCACGGCTCCTTGATGCCGCCCAAGACCATTCTGAATGCGCCAACAAAGCTCATGAAAGACGCAGGGTTTGGCGCGAACTATGCCTATGATCATGACGAACCGGATGGATTCTCGGGTCAAAATTTTTGGCCAGAGGCACTTTTGCGGCATACGCTTTACCGGCCGGTGAACCGCGGTTTTGAACAAGAACTCCGCACGCGCCTCGAACATTGGACAAGACTAAGGAAACAACGCAGCAATCCAGATTGACGCCGCGCCACTGGCGTTTAGCCGGCGGCCCGCAGTCGCGACGTGGTACGTGACCGCTGGACGTTAAGCGATCTGCACGGATGCGACAGCGCCGCCACGCATCACGTTGAGTGCGGAGATTTGGCAAGAATCCATTGCGATTGGGCAGTTCTTGAACGTTGACCTCAAGAAACGTGCGTGATTATTAGCGCGGCGTGCGCTCGCGGCCCTATGGGGGAAACCAATTCGCGTCTCCCTTTGTCGGTAGATGATCCGGAAGCTCATCTTGCTCTCGAAGTTCGTGCTTTGTGCCTTGCGAGTCTGGCCTTCCTTGATTTAAGGGAGTTCTCCCATTGGTCCATATACCCATTGGTCCATATAAAGGATATTGTTCATGGCAAATACACTTTCGGCCAAGAAGGCGGTCCGCAAGATCGCGCGCCGCACGGACATCAACCGTTCACGCCGCAGCCAAATGCGCACTTACGTTCGCAAGGTCGAGGAAGCGATCGCGGCAGGAGATTCCAACCGCGCCATCGAAGCTCTGCGGGCCGCACAGCCACTGATCATGCGCGCGGCACAAAAGGGAATCGTGCATGAAAATACAGCCGCGCGTAAAGTCTCGCGGCTGTCCCGCAGAGTCAATGCGATGAAGCCAATGGGAAAATAACGAACGGAAGTTTCGATATATATTGGTCCACGCCGTAAGCATTTATTACGGCCGCAGCCATCGGCACGTATTGGCTACGGTGTTGACCCATGAAAGTGCCCAACAACTATTTTGCTACAAGCTTCGCACTGCACAGCCAATTTCCATGCGACTCAATGGCTTGTTCTCAAAGCCGCGCGACGGGCCGGCGCGCGGCCGATTCCGTGCGATCCCGCACTTCCAAACAGACAATTTTTTGCTGCCTCCTTTGCGCACGATGGATTCGCGCGAAATCAGGCGGTTAGACCGTCCGCCCTATGGCCCCATCTCTAACGCAGTTGGTGAGAGCGTCACCAATTCGTTAAATGGCGCTTGCGGTCCGTCTCGCCTATGCTACAGTCCTTCGTCGGCCCGAGCCTGGTTCTTGCCAGAGTTCGAGACAGATTCCCTATAAGTTTTCCGCGTAGTTTAAAGTGTTTAGCGTGTAAAGGCGCGTTCTTATT
>CAYWHF010000391.1:1400-3022 GCA_964457695.1 uncultured Methylocapsa sp. | reverse complement strand
CAAGCGCGATCTCGCGCCGCTTCGGCGAGGTGAGCGTGGCCGTCACTTCGACCCGGTCGGAGCCTTCGATGTCGTTGCTTTCGAGCTCACGCACGTGAAGATCGCTTACCCCAAACCCTTGCACCAGGAGCGAGCGGATTTTCGCTTCGTCGGCGCCCCGGCAGGTAACATTCACGACATAGGACGTTTCGATTTCGGCCGTCTCGAGCGGCTGTCGGTTGACCAGTCTGACAAGCGGCCGGAACAAGAGGTTGACTCCGACGACGAGGCCGGCCGCGAGCGCGGCATGGCGCCAATAGCCAGAGCCCGCGAGGAGCCCAACCGCGCCGGCACACCATAATGTCGCCGCCGTGTTTAGGCCCCGCACATTGAGGCCTTCCTTCCAGATTACCCCGGCGCCAAGAAAGCCGATACCCGTTACGACCTGAGCTGCGACCCGGGTTGGGCTCGCGTCGCTGAATTGGCTTGCGAAGACAACAAAAATTGCCGCGCCGAGCGCCACAAGCGTGTTCGTCCGCAGCCCCGCGAGGCGCTGGCGCCACTGGCGTTCGAAGCCAATGACCCCGCCGAGCACAACGGCCACGATCAGATTGAGCGCATCCTTCTGAAAGGCGGGGTCGAGCACTGGCATCATGGGATCTTCTCGAGCCTCGGGGCCCTTGTGGCGTGTATCCCGGGAGTGCTGCGCCGGCACTCACTGGGAAGTTTTGCGGTCTCGCACGTAGTCTGGGCGGTAGCTTCCCCATGTGACAGCGGGGCGACGGGCTCACCCTCGCAACCGCCGGGGCCGCCGATTGGAAACCGCCACGCAACGATTCGGTAAGAATAAAAAGTCTCTTTGCAGGTTGACACATTCCCAAGCAAGGCGCATTTTGATTTCGGGCGATCTGGCCAGTCCAGATTCGCGCAACCCCTTTAAGGACAAATGGGCAGTACCATCTCAGGTGGCACGAACCCGGCGCTTCCCGGGCAAGTTTCACCCAATTATTGCATACGCGGGACTGATCGCGTGAGAGGTTTAGGGATCGCCTAGGGCTCCCGCTCCGCTCGCCATCGGCCGCAAAATGAAAGGCTGGAGGTGAGCGATGACCACCAAGCTCCTCAATTTTTATGATTTTGCACGTGCGGCTGCGGCTCCATTCGCCCGCGCGACCGAATGTTCTCGTGGCGCGGCGGGAGCATCGTTTTCCCGCGCAGCGGACACCCGACATATCCCACATTTGCGGTCGCCGCTTGAATGCAGATGGCAGATCGACCCGGTCACCGGCACCTTGCAGGCCCATTGGCTGGATCCCTTCGTAGATGCTGGCGCTGGCGTGAGTCTCGACGACATTATCGACGCTCGATTATGTCGGCGGTTGCCGCTTAGGGTTGTGCGCTGCCCTGCGACTGCGCGCGCGGCGGCCTGAAACAAGGAGGATTCGTTGGACGACGGCTCTAGTTGCCCCGCTCTCGGCCGCTCCGGCATGAGCGCGGGTTCCGGTTTTAAAACTTTTGCGCACATAGGGCCCGCAGGCGAAGCGGAGAGCATGACCTTCTAAGGTCGTATGGCCTCTCCACTCCCCGCCGCGGGGAAAGGAGAGAAGGCCATGAACTATCGCCCCATTATTGATGACGCGGCG
>CAYWHF010000391.1:0-1390 GCA_964457695.1 uncultured Methylocapsa sp. | reverse complement strand
TGTTGCCGTCCTCGACGAAGCCCATATTGGCCATATCCACGGCGCGTTCGGCACCATTCTGCAGAGCGATCATGGTCCCCGCCAAAGCTGGAAGCACAGGCTGCAAACGCTGCTCGCCATTCTTGGGCCAGGGCTTATCGTCATGGTCGGCGACAATGATGCCGGGGCCTTCGGGACCTATACCCAGGCGGGCCAGAACTATGGCACCGCGCTTCTGTGGACCCTTCTTCTCCTCGCCCCAGTCCTTTACGTGAACCAGGAAATGGTCCTGCGCCTCGGCGCCGTCACCGGTGTTGGCCATGCCCGTCTCATTTTTGAGCGCTTCGGCAAAATTTGGGGCGCCTTCAGCGTCATTGACCTGTTTCTGCTCAACGCTTTGACCATCGTTACGGAATTTATCGGAATAGCGCTCGCGCTTGATTATCTGGGCATCTCAAAGGGACTCGGCGTGGCGCTTTCGGCAGTATTGATCATGGCCGCCGCCAGCACTGGAAATTTCCGCCGTTTCGAGCGCTTCTCGATGACGCTGGTTTTCGGCAGCCTTCTGCTCGTGCCGGTGTTTCTGATGGTTCATCCGCCGGTCGCTCAGATCGCGCGCGATCTCGTTGTGCCGCAGCTTCCACAGGGAGCCAAGCTCAGCGAGGTCATGCTGCTCATCATCGCCATCGTAGGCACAACAATTGCCCCATGGCAGCTCTTTTTCCAGCAAAGCTACGTCATTGACAAGCGCATCACACCACGGTTTATCCGCTACGAGAGGACCGATCTCTGGCTCGGCATCGTACTCGTCATTGTCGGCGCCGTGGCCATGATGGCCTTCACGGCCGCGGCTTTCGACGGCAAGCCTGAGTTCGGGAGTTTCACGGATGCCGGTGCCGTGGCGAGCGGGATCGGCAGATATGCTGGCCGGGCGGGCGGCATCATGTTCGCGATTGCCCTCATCGACGCCAGCATCATCGGCGCCGCGGCCGTTTCGCTTTCAACAGCCTATGCCATCGGCGACGTTTTCTCGCTCCGCCATTCCCTGCACCGGAAGCCCGCCGACGCCAAGGGCTTCTATTTTGTCTACTGCGGCCTGATCGCGATAGCCGCAGGCCTCGTCTTGACGCCCGGCGCGCCGCTCGGCCTTTTGACAAATGCCGTACAGACCCTTGCCGGTGTGCTTTTGCCAAGCGCCACGGTTTTTCTCCTGCTGCTCTGCAATGACAAGGCGGTGCTCGGCCCGTGGGTCAATTCCGCTTGGCTCAATTTTGTTACTGGTAGCGTGATCGCGGCTTTGGTGCTGTTGTCGGTCATTCTGACCGGCTCGGTCCTGTTCCCCGATGCAGCGAATGAGACCGTGAGCCTCTCCATCCTTGGCGGCTGCACCATCCCCGGGGTATTTATGCCC
>CAYWHF010000390.1:0-3031 GCA_964457695.1 uncultured Methylocapsa sp. | reverse complement strand
TGTCGTGACCGCACGGGGGCCTGCCCTAGGCCGACTTTATTGCGAACGGACTGTGTAATGTTCTTGGCACGACCGCCCGCGGCGGCGCGTCGGGGGGTGGCGTAGTGTTCAAGCTTTCGCCGAGCGGGGCCTATACAGTGCTCCATAACTTCTGCGGTTTGCCTCTTTGCAGCGATGGGGCTAATCCCCAAGCCGGCCTGATTGCCGACAGCAAAGGCAACTTCTATGGCACGACCGTCAGCGGCGGCGCGTCGGGAGGGGGTGTGGTGTTCGAGCTCTCACCGAGTGGGACCGAGACCGTGCTCTATTCATTCTGCAGCAAGCCTAGCTGCAGTGACGGATACGCTCCGGCCTTTTCCGGCCTGATTATTGACGGCAGCGGTAACCTCTATGGCACAACAATCGGCGGCGGCGCGTTCGGGAGCAACGGCACGGTGTTCAAGGTCTCGCCGAGTGGGACCGAGACTGTGCTCTATTCGTTCTGCAGTAAGCCTAGCTGCACCGACGGGGCCCTCCCTTTCACCAGCCTGATTGCCGATAGCAACGGCAATCTCTATGGCACGACGTTTTATGGCGGCGTGTCGGGATTTTGCAGCGGAATCGTATCCGGATGCGGCGTTGGGTTCAAGCTAACGGGCACGGGGTTCGTCACGGCGGTACCCTTCGCCTCCTTCAGGGGCAGCTATGTGTCGCCAAACGCCAATTCTGTTGATTTTTATGCCACCTTCACACTCGAGAGTACCAGCAAGGGGATCAGTCCCTCCACCGAGCCGGTGACCCTTCAAATTGGCACATTTAATGCGACCATCCCGGCTGGATCCTTCAAAGGGAGCAGGAGCGGGACGTTCACTTTCAATGGGGTAATGAATGGCGTGAGCATGCAGGTCCTGGTCAGGCCGGCGGGCGCTGCCGGCCAGTATGATTTCCACGTCAAGACGCAGAATCTCAGCCTGCCCGCGATTGGCAGCCCGATACCACTGACGCTGACCATCGGCTTTAACACTGTGCACCATCTCTTCCACGCCCGACTTTAATCATTCAACTGCATCACGGCGGGGTCTTCGGACTTTGCCCACGTCAAACGTCTTCCTCTACGCAGCGGCGTGCGTGCAAGAGCCGCTGCGCAGCGTTTTTGCACCGGTTGACCTCCGCACCGCTTCGGCTGAGGCAACCGCCCGGCCAGACGCCGCGCTTCAGGAGCCGGAAACGCTTCATAGGGCGAGGCCGCTGAGCAAAGGACATTGCCTGGCAGAAAATGAGGGATTCTGTCATTGCGGTCAGCTCCGCATGGCGGAATTTTGCCGGTGTGGTGGCCGGGGGGATAGGCGAAGCCAGGGCCTCAATTTTAAAAGACATTGAGGCGAACAGCGCAGCGCATCCCCTATTCAGAGGATGCGCGCGGGCCAAATTTCTGCAACGTTGAACTTTCGTGAAAGCTGCGCCTAAGGCACTGCCTGGAGGTAATCATGCCGGCGAGGTGCGGGAGGGAGTTCCATCGGCCGCTCCATTTTGCTGTCGCGATCCTGGCGCTTTTGGCAGCCGCAAGGGCGCAAGCGGATAGAGCTTCGACGCCCTCTGGCGCGCCCCAGCCTGTTGAAATTAAAATCGTTTCCACAGAATTCAAATTTGTTCCGGCAAAGCTGTGGGTCGTTGCCGGGCGTCCCGTGACGCTTGTACTCGACAACAGCAAGGCTGAAACGGAGCACGGCATTTTTATTCCCGCCTTCGGATTTCGCTTGGCAGCAAAGGCGGGCGCGATTGCGCGAAAGACGGCCGTTTTCGACAAGCCCGGAGAATATGAATTCATCTGCGATCTGCCAGGTCACCGCGAAATGGGAATGATAGGCATGATGATCGTTGGCGCGTTGTAATTCGAGGAGAGCAACCGATGCCGAAATACCACCATCGCAATTTTGCAACGGAAGGGCTGGCGCCGATTATTCGGATGGCGTCCGTTCTTGTTACATTGGGCGCCACCGTTTGCGCCTCGGCGGTGCCAGCCGAGGAGCAAACCGCTCCAGCTATGAACGAAACAACCCTCCCCCCGTTGCCCGAAAATCTTGTCCGCGTGCCCGCGCCCAAAATTGCGCCGCCGGTCAACCGGAAGAAGCCGGCACTGGTTCATGTCACGCTCGAAGCCAAGCCTGTTACCGGCCTCCTCGCCGATGGGGTGGGCTATCAATATTGGACCTATAATGGCACCGTGCCTGGCCCAATGATCCGCCTCCGCCAGGGAGACACCGTCGAACTCACATTAAAAAATTCCACCGAAAGCCCGGTCAGCCACAGCATCGATTCGCACGGCGTGCTCGGGCCCGGCGGCGGCGGGAAGGTCACCCAGACTCCGCCCGGCGCCACAAGCATCTTTCAGTTCAAGGCGATGAATCCGGGGGTCTACATCTATCATTGCGCGACGCCGATGATCCCTTACCATCTTGCGCATGGGATGTACGGCCTCATGGTCGTCGAGCCGCCCGAAGGCTGGCCGAAAGTCGACCGTGAATTCTACGTGATGCAGGGCGATATTTACGTCAAAGGAGACCCGGCCGAAAGCGGTGTACATGAGGCTGCCGTCGATAAAATGGAAGAGGAGAAGCCCGATTTTGTCGTGTTCAACGGCAGCGCCGGATCGCTAGCGGAGGAACGCGCGCTCAAAGCCAAGGTCGGCGAAACCGTCCGCATCTTTTTTGGCAATGCGGGGCCGAACCATGTCTCGAGCTTCCATGTCATCGGCGAAATTTTCGACAAGGTCAATCCGGAAGGGGCAGCCGAGACCTTTTGCAATGTGCAATCGACCCTGCGACCCGGGGGCGGGACGGGTTCACGATGCAACCTCGCTCACGGCACGACCTCGCTCATGGCGCGACCCCGCTCATGGCGCGACCCCGCTTCTGGCGGTACCTCGGCGGCGCGCGGCCTGGACAACCGCTCGACGACCCACATCACGCCGAATGCGATCAGGACCGCGGCGCCGACGAGGAAGAGCGCGTGCTCGTCGTGCCCGAGCTGGATGTCGCTGAAGATCGCGAGC
>CAYWHF010000389.1:0-3031 GCA_964457695.1 uncultured Methylocapsa sp. | reverse complement strand
GGCGGTGGTTTGTTAAATTAGTCTCAAGAGCGCGGAAATGAAGTCCGCATCATATAGGGGTAAATCTCCGGCACGGATACGGGCCACGGATCGCTGAAGCAAACGGGTCGCATAGGTCTGCGCGGCCTGCCAGCGATTGAACCCGTCACTATCATGCTTGATCAACGTCATGAGATCCGCCTCGCCTGCTGCGTAATCGAGCCGGACCGGCGCCGAGAATCCCCTGAGAAGAGAAGGTATAGGGCGCCTTGCCACGTCGCAAAAAGTGATCCGGCGCTGCGTGGAGGTAAATTCGATCACCCCGCTCGAAATCTCCGCCTGGCTCGCGCCGTCATTGCCGCCAGCCCGCAATGCGATGTCGCCAACGCCGGGAACGACGAGGCCAAGCGCGATTGGGATAACAAACGGTTCCTTCTTTTCCTGGTTCGGAGTGGGTTTGCAGGATTGCGAAAAATCGAGCGTAAAGGTTTTCGCGACCTCGTCATAAGACGCCGTGACCTTCAAGATGGGCGTACCCGCCTGATTGTACCACAGCGAGAATTGCGTCAGATCCCGCCTCGATATTTCGGCAAAGCAGGAAATAAAATCCTCAATCGTCGCAGCCTTTCCATCGTAACGGTCAAAATAGAGATCCATCCCTTTGCGAAAGGAATCATCGCCGATCAGTACCTTCAGCATGCGGATGATTTCGGCGCCTTTTTCATAGATCGTGGAGGTGTAGAAATTATTGATCTCCCTATAGGTCTCTGGACGGACATTGTGTGCGAGCGGCCCCGCGTCCTCGGCAAACTGCTGTGCCCGCAAAGCGCGGACATCGGCAATCCGGCGCACCGGCGCCGAGCGCATGTCGGCCGAAAAGGCATGGTCGCGGAAAACGGTCAGCCCCTCCTTGAGACAAAGCTGGAACCAATCGCGGCAAGTGATCCGGTTGCCCGTCCAATTGTGAAAATATTCATGGGCGATGACCGCCTCGACATGTGCGTAATCCGTATCCGTTGCGGTCTCTGGCGAGGCAAGAACGTACTTGTCGTTAAAAATGTTCAGTCCTTTGTTTTCCATCGCGCCCATGTTGAAATCGGAGACCGCGACGATATTGAAAACATCAAGGTCATATTCGCGCCCATAGACGCGCTCGTCCCAGGCCATGGCGCGTTTTAGAGCATCCATCGCATAGGCGGCCTGCGGCTCCTTGCCATGCTCGACATGGATGCCGAGCAAAACCTTGCGGCCGGACCGCGTCGTGAAATCGCTGAAAATTGAGCCAAGATTGCTGCCAACCAGAGCGAAGAGATAGCAGGGTTTTGGATAAGGATCGTGCCAGATGGCGAAATGGCGGCTTGTCCCGTCGATTTTTCCAGACGCGACTTTGTTGCCGTTCGAAAGCAACAGCGGCGCCTCGGAACTTTCCGCTTCCAGCCTCACCGTGTAGACGCTCAGCACGTCGGGGCGGTCGAGAAAATAAGTGATCCGGCGAAATCCTTCCGCCTCGCACTGCGTGCAATAAACGGAGCCCGAGCGGTAGAGGCCCATAAGTTGCGTGTTGGCCGAAGGATCGATTTCGGTCTCAATCTCAAGGTCAAAGGGGCGTTGCGGCGGCGCGTTCAGCGTGAATGCGTCGGACGTCGCAAAGCCGTTCCAGGATGCGCTATTTTGCAAATCGAGAACCTCTCCATCGAGCACGATCTTCGTTGCGGTTAACCCGTCGCCGTCAAGAACGAGAGGGGCATTTCGCCGGCCATTCGGATTGGGGCGAAAAGCAAGGCGCGCCTGAACCCTAGTCGCCGAAAGGTGAAGCTTGACATCGAGATCGACCTTGCCGATCAGATAGTCGGGAACCCTATAGTCTTTGAGATGGACGGGTTTGCCGGTATCGGTACGCATGGATACCTCGTGGTAAAGGCGGATGGGCTAGCTCGCGCGCGCATCGAGGAGCAGCCATCATAGGGTGACTGTCGGCCAGCCGCAAAGCGGGCAAATCCTTGAAGCGGCATCCGGTATGACAGTGCGCCCGCGTTGCGCCTGGGATGACATCAGGAACTATAGCAAGGGAGGAATTTGGCGTGGGTAGAATATTAGAAAAAACTTTCCCGGCTGCGATCACATTTTTTGCGTTTGTACTCGCCTCTGGGGCATGGGCGCAGGGACCGTCGCAGCAAAAGATCACCGAGGTTGTGGAGATTGATGTGCCGCCGGCAAAGGTGTGGGCGGCGATCGCCGATTTTCACGACATGAGCTGGCTTCCGGGCGTCACCAAGGCAACAGGGGAGGGCGGCAACACGCCGGATACCGCAAAACGTCAGCTTACTCTCGCCAATGGCGCGACCATCGACGAAAGTCTTTATAAGTACGATGCGAATGAGATGAGCTACTCCTATCGCATCGACAAGGTCGATGTGAAGGTCTTGCCGGTCACCAATTATTCCGCGACCATAACCGTTCTGCCCGCCGAAGGAGGCAGAAGCAAGGTCGAATGGCGCGGCGCCTTTTACCGCGGCTATCCCAACAACGATCCGCCGCTGGAATTGAATGACGAGGCGGCGAAGACCGCCGTTGGCAAAATCTATCGCGCCGGTCTCGAGAGCTTGAAGAAAAAGGTCGAGGCGGCGAAATGACGGCTGCAAAGACGCGCGGCAAGTGGTACCATTTCATAGCCTTACGGACCAGCCAAACACACCCGGAAAATTGTGACGCCCGACACGCCGCTTGGCATTGCCACCGTTCGACGCGATTCCTTTATTTGTGGCGTGCCAAGGCCTGGGATAGGCACTGTTCCCATGCGTGTCGTCACCTCGCCCTTGACCGCATCTTGCTCGCGACCATGTGCCGCAGCTTCTCGAAGAAAATGATAAGACTACCCAGGCTGAACGGGCCGATTCTCCAATGTCTGCAGGGCGTTTTGTCAGTTCACCCATTGACCCGACAAAAATGTTCCTCATATGTTCGTTTCAGTGCTACAATATATTTTTTGCCCGACGTCAAGAGATTACGCCACTGTAGCTTATGCTATCCTCGTTTAAGTGCTGAAATCGAT
>CAYWHF010000388.1:0-3036 GCA_964457695.1 uncultured Methylocapsa sp. | reverse complement strand
GCTTTCCTCTACCGTCATCGCCGTCCCTTGCCTGAAAAGCATCAACGAAGGAGAGTAAGCGAACGGCCTTGCGCCAAACGTGCCGGCCCGGTTCTAATCGCGCGTTCAGGGACTGGATCAGATCCGAGCGGCTGTGCACGCCGGGCTTCTCGTAAAGATTGCGGCAATGGGTAATAGCCACGTTCTCGCTCGCCCGTAAGCGCTCGACGATTTCCGCGCGCGGCCGTCTGGCCGTCAGCAGCTGGCAGACCTCGATCTCGCGGCCGGTCAGCGGCTCCTCGGCGCGGCGCCACAGTTTTAGGGCAAGCGGCTCGAGGCACTCGACCGTGAGACCGATCAGCGGCGGCGCGCCTGGCCCCGCGTTTGTGCATCGATCCAACGGAAACGGCGCTGAAGGTCACGACGAGGCATAAGGTCGTTCAGGTCTTCCACATGATTCTCAAATCCGAGCATTTTGTTGAGATCGACAATGGCCATCCGGGCTTGCGGTGGGTGTCAAGATGCGCGCGATGAGCGGCAGATCGTCCCATTATGGTCGAGATAACAATACCAATATCTCATGTAAGTTATTGGACTTATTAAGCAATGATAACTCATTGACGTGACGTCACAAATTTTTCCGCATCCAACCAAGAACCGACCCTCCGGTCCGTCAGAAATTTGCGGCCTTGATTTTGAAGGGGAATTTCTGCGATTCGCGATTTGCTCGATTTCAACCACTATCGGCATCAATCGGTCGATTTTTCCGAATCTCCACTCAGTTTGCATTCCGCGGTCCGGCGAGAAAGACCGTCAAACCCCCCTCCATCAATTCCGTTGCCTCGGGGGACATCAGACGATCCTTGACGTCGACTACATCTGGATATACATGTATTCATGTGTATATCCAAGAGGCAGAGTGGCATGCAGGTCGCCAAATGGGGAAACAGTCTCGCGGTCCGCCTTCCTGCCGCTGTAGTCGAAGCGCTTGAACTCAAGGAAGGCGATGAGATCGAACTCCATGTCGCTGACGCCCGGCAGCTCGGTGTTGCGCGCAAGCCCGGGCGTTACGAGCTGTTGAGACGGCTTCGCGCCTTCCGCGGAGGTCTTCCTCCCGATTTCAAGTTCGACAGAGACGAGGTGAATGCCCGCTAGTTTTTTTGACTCTAATGTTCTCGTCTACATCGCATCGGGCGATGCGGCAAAAGCAGATCGGGCGGAAGCGGCCGTCGCTGCCGGCGGTGCGATCAGCGTGCAGGTTCTCAACGAGATCACCAACGTCGCGCGCCGGAAGATGCAGATGTCCTGGCCCGATACGCACGCGTTTCTGAACATGCTCCGCGGCCTGCTGACGGTTCACCCGCTCACCGTAGAGACCCACGAAACCGGACTGAGGCTCGCCGAGCGGTACGGCTTTTCTACTTATGACGCCATGATCGCTGCCGCGGCGCTTCGCGCCGGCTGCGATACATTATGGTCAGAGGACATGCAGCACGGGGTGACGCTCGACGAAGGTCTGCGCATCGTCAATCCCTTTCATGTTGCGAATTGACAGCGGACAAGAAACCAAAGGGTGCATCGCTTCTCGCGTAATCGAAAATTCTTGATCCCGTGACCGGACGATGTCGATCGGCGATAGTGGGCGGTCCTTCGATACGAATGTCGCTATCGAAGCCGGTAGCTCTTTGGCGAATTTCATAGGCATGACACGTTATTATTGAAGGATATTTATTGGCGTCAATCGGCGCTTGTGCAATATATCGCTATAATTGTGACCTTCATCGATTTAGTAAGGGATTGACGCATGCACACCCGTGGATTGCGCGGGGCGGCGTACGCCGTCATGCTTTTGGTTTTGCTTGTTTTGCCTGGATCCGGTGCCGCTGGCCCGCCGCAGACGAGCCACTCCCGCGTCGAAGCCGCGCTTCAAAACATAGCGGCGTTGGACCGCCCCGGCGAAGAAGGGCTCGCGTCTGGGATGGCAATAAATATGTGCAATGCCGGCGCATGCGCGATCACATCCTGCGGTGCGAGGCGGCGGGCACGCTCATGCAGCCTTCGCTCGGCCACATTCTCACGCCTGAACGAATTGCCCGGCTCGGTGCTTTGGGCTGGCACCTCGATCTCAGCTTCGGAAACTATTCGCAAAGCTTCCCGGCAGACATGCCGGCGAGTGAGGTCGCCGATAAGATCTTGCACGTACTTGCAGAAGCCTACAACGCCGACTTGGCCAATTTAAAAGTCGAAAGCGACTGGATCGTCAGCCAACCGTGCCCGCCGCGCAACGGCCCGACTCAGAATCTTGCCGGCATGATCAATGACGCGACCGCCATGGCAGCGACCGCCATACACGGCTGCGCTTACACGCCCCCTGCCTCCCCCTCCATCCGTTCGCCGGCAGACCTGATCAACGCTTATGGACCAAGGGTGACCGGCGAAATCCAGCGCCTGAGGGTCAATGCCGATCGTCGCGTTTTTGTCGTTTTGGAGACGGACGCGGGCTATGTGCAATGCCAACCCCAAACGTCACCCAGCGCGGTCTATTGCGAGGCGCAATCCGCCGACAGCTGCCCGGTGCTCGCGAGCATCCTGACAAGCGAGCGCGTCGCGCGTCTGCACGCGGCTGGATTCTCCGATCCCGGGCGTGCCCCGAATTACTGGCAAATTTATCCGTTCGACGATTTCGACGCCGCCGCCATCGCCCGCGAGTTGCTGACGGTCCCTTATGAGGTCTATGGCTACCAGGGGTCGCCAAAACTCATTTTTAAGGCTGAAAAAAGCCGCCATTAGCAACCGCGTCATGATCGCAGCTTCATCAGCGTCCTTGCCATGCCACGCCATGACCGTCCACGTAGCACCATTTCCCGTTGATGCCGCCTGGCAGTCACTCTACTGGCACGAGCACCGGAGCGCCCTTGTTCTTGATCAAAAACACCAGACATTTCGCCGGCTTGGTACTGCTTGCGTTCCGGTCAACGACATGAACATCGTCGGGGCCTTCATAGAAGGTCTGTCCTGGTGTCAGTGTTACCTGTTTTCCACCCTTCACCTGCATCA
>CAYWHF010000387.1:0-3040 GCA_964457695.1 uncultured Methylocapsa sp. | reverse complement strand
GGGGCGAGCCCTTGAGGCGGCGAGTGCGGAGCCTTTTGTCGGGAAATCTGCGCCAAGAAATTGCACCAGGGCCCAAGTCAAGAGATGCGTCGCCGAATGATTTGCGCGCAATGCCTGGCGGCGCGAATGATCAACAAGGAGTTCGAGTGCAAGACCGGGGCGAAGCTCGCCTTCCTCGACTACCCCGTCATGAACATAGAGGTTGCCAAGTTTTTTTTGCGTATCGGTGACGCGGAAGCGGCCCCCTTTCGCAATCATAAAACCCGTGTCGCCGATTTGACCGCCGGATTCGCCATAGAAGGGCGTCTGATTGAGAATCACCCAGCCCCTCTCGCCAGCTTTGAGAGACTGGACTTCCGTGCCATCCTTCAGGAGGGCGGCGACGAGGCCTTCCGCATGCTCCGTCTCGTAGCCCAAAAAATCCGTTGCTCCGGTTTTTTCCTTGAGCGCGAACCAAACGGTTTCCGTAGCCAATCCGCCCGAGCCAACCCAGGCCTTGCGGGCTTCGCTGCGCTGGTGCGCCATTGCGGTCTCGAATCCGATCATATCGACCGCAAGCCCTCGCGCGCGTAACGCGTCCTGGGTAAGGTCAAGCGGAAATCCATAAGTATCGTAGAGTTTGAATGCGGTCTCGCCGGGCAGATTGCCGCCTTGCGGGAGATTACGGGTCTCTTCGTCGAGAATGGAAAGGCCGCGCGCGAGCGTCTCGCGGAAACGCGTCTCTTCGAGGCGCAGCGTTTCGACGATGAGCGGTTCGGCGCGCAAAAGCTCGGCATATGCCTGACCCATTTCCCGCGAGAGGACAGGCACGAGGCGCCACATCAAAGGCTCTTTGGCGCCGAGCATTTGCGCGTGGCGCATCGCGCGGCGCATGATCCGGCGCAGCACATAGCCGCGGCCTTCGTTCGAAGGCAAGACGCCGTCGGCTATCAGAAATGCCGAGGCGCGAAGATGATCGGCAATTACCCTGTGGCTTGCTTTCATAGGGCCATCGGGGTCTGTGCCGGTTGCCGAAGCGGCGGCGACAATCAGACTGCGCAAAAGATCGATGTCGTAATTCGAGGTCACCCCCTGAAGGAGCGCCGCGATGCGCTCGAGCCCCATGCCGGTATCGATCGACGGCCGGGGCAAGGTTATGCGATGGCTAGACGAAACCTGCTCGAATTGCATAAACACAAGGTTCCAGAATTCGAGATAGCGGTCGCCGTCCTCCTCCTGGCTACCCGGCGGGCCGCCCTGCAGCTTGTCGCCCTGGTCGTAGAAAATTTCGGAACAGGGGCCGCACGGGCCAGTGTCCCCCATAGCCCAGAAATTGTCTAAAGTTGCGATGCGGATGATTTTCGAATCCGGAAATCCAGCAACCTTTTTCCACACAGCAAAGGCTTCATCGTCGTCGTGATAAACGGTGACAAGGAGACGATCCGGATTTAAGCCGAACTCGCGCGTGATCAATTGCCAGGCAAGGTCAATGGCAAACTCTTTGAAATAATCGCCAAAGGAGAAATTGCCGAGCATCTCGAAAAAAGTGTGGTGGCGCGCCGTGTAACCGACATTGTCGAGGTCATTGTGCTTGCCGCCGGCCCGCACGCATTTTTGCGCACTCGCCGCGCGCGAGTAAGGCCGCTTCTCAACCCCGGTAAAAAGGTTCTTGAAGGGAACCATTCCGGCATTGGCAAACATCAAGGTTGGGTCGTTTTGCGGCACGAGCGGCGAAGACGGTACGATTTCGTGTCCATTTTTTTGGAAGAAATCGAGAAAGGCCGACCGGATTTCGCTGACGCCGCTCATTTCGTCATTCTCGCAATCTGGGCCGCGCGCGTGTGGCGAAGATGCGGCGGACCGCCTTTGCCAGCCCGACCGCGCGCGGTTCCAGCTCTGCTGCCGGCCCGAGATGCCGCGGAGGTTAAAGCATTTTCCTTTAGCGAGGAAAAGTCCGCCAGGACGACATTGGCGGTTCGCCTCAAAGCCTGGATACGAACAAGAGCAATATTAGAGTGTGGTGTTCATCTATCGGCCGTCATGATAGGGGCCGGTCGCTTCTGCGTGCGTTGTATTGGACGGTAGCCTAAGCCGGTCCCGCAGCTCATCCGCGTATCGGCCACCCACCGAGCGGTGAGCGACCACGCCATCGGTGCAACGGTCTATGCGCTCAAGAATAAGATGTCCTCCCCCATATTCGGCACAATTTATACGCCGGGAGTCAGCAGGCTACCATCTTCGATTGCCGACTTCTTCGCGTTCAATCTTCGGCAGGACCGCTTGCGGTTTCGTCCGCGCTGCTACCGAGCCCTGCGACCTCCGATTCGTCTTTGATGGCACGCCTGCGCCGCGGGCGTGAAGGGTAGCCGCTTGCCGCAAGATTCATGTCCGGCGGATCCGCGCGCAGGGGCGGGCGGGGGTCAGTCGAAGCGGCAGGATCATTGGCTTCTGTAACTGCCCGAACCGGGGCAGTGATAAACGCCGGCAACCCGTTGCTTTCGATTGCCGGTTCAGGGAATTGCAACTCGGCGCGCGGATCGGCCCGGAATGGGGGTTCGCCGCGGTAATCCCGCGAAGCTCTTCCATGGCCGCCGCGATTCTCCTGATCACGGCCGCCGCTTCGTTCTTGATAGGCGCGTTGCTCCTGATAGGGTTTGTCTTGGGACGGTTGGAAGTCCCTTTCCCTATGATTCCTGTCTTGAAAGCGCCGCTCGGGGCGCGGCGTACGCTCCGGACGCATGAAACCCTGGCGATCCCCATTGCCTGGCCCTGGCCGCTCTGCCAAAGACTGCGCCGGCGAGGTTAGGGATTGCGGCATGAAGCCTGGTTGCGGCGGCGGGGAAAGTCGCTCGAGAGGGGAAGCGAACCTATCCGGGATTCTACCAACATCAACATCTTCTTCTACGTCTTCCGCGTTGGTATCGGCCAGCGGATTTTGAAATCCACCAAACCCTTGCTGCTGGCCTTGATGAGCCGAAGCGATCAGCCGGAAATAATGTTCGGCCTGCTGGAGATAACTCTCCCCCATCACCGGTTCGCCGGAGGGATGGGCATCCCGACC
>CAYWHF010000386.1:0-3052 GCA_964457695.1 uncultured Methylocapsa sp. | reverse complement strand
ACATCTGCGGCGAGGAGCTGAGCTACCGTCTTGGCGCGCCGGGCCGGCATTTTGCCATGAATTCCCTTGCCGTGCTTCTTGCCGCGAAGGCCTTTGGCGCCGATGTCAAATGCGCGGCGGAAGCTCTTGCCTCCTTTACGGCTCAGCCGGGGCGGGGAGAGAGGCTGCGCCTATACGCCAAAGGCGGTCCCTATACGCTGATCGACGAGAGCTATAATGCCAATCCGGCATCGATGCGGGCGGCAATCGCGCTTGCCGGCTCGCTCCCGCTGCAAGGTACGGGGCGCCGCATTGCGGTTCTAGGCGACATGCTGGAACTCGGCCACAACGGCGCCGCAATGCACGAAGAACTTGCTGGCGATTTGGTCGCAAATAACATCGATCTCGTGTTTGCAGCCGGCCCCTTATCGAGGCACCTCTACAATGCCCTGCCGCGCCATATGGAGGGCGCTTCGCGGGAACGATCGAGCGAGCTCGCACCGGTCGTTGCGTCCGCAGTGCGGGGTGGCGACATCGTACTCGTCAAGGGATCGAACGCGATTCTGATGAGCGTGATCGTCGAGGCTTTGAAAAAAAATTCCGCGTCAGGCACGCAAGACTTTTAGGAAGCCCAAAATGCTGACTTGGCTCTCGGAATATGCGGGCGTGTTCCAGCCGCTCAATTTGTTTCGCTACATCACTTTCCGTACCGGCGGCGCGACCGCGACTGCCCTCTTCTTCGTATTCTTTTTCGGGCCCGGCATCATCTCCGCCTTGCGCTTGAAACAAGGCAAGGGCCAGCCAATTCGAGACGATGGGCCGGCCTCGCATCTCCTAACCAAGGCCGGAACGCCGACGATGGGCGGACTGATGATTTTATCTGGAATGATCGTTTCGGCGCTGCTCTGGGCTAATTTGCGCAATCATTTTGTTTGGATCGTGCTTATGGTAACGGCCAGTTTCGGCGCAATCGGTTTCTACGATGATCTTTTGAAGGTAACAAAGCAGACGCACAAAGGATTCTCTGGACGGCGGCGGCTCGCCATCGAAATTGGTATCGCGGGGATTGCGTGCTTTGCGATGGTGAAGCTCGGCACCCCGCATGTTACCGCGCTTGCCCTGCCCGCAATAAAAGGTTTTTTCATCGATCTCGGCATTTTGTTTCTTGCCTTCGGGGCTTTTGTCATTGTTGCCGCGGGCAATGCGGTCAATCTCACGGATGGTCTCGACGGTCTCGCGATAGTGCCGGTCATGATCGCGGCGGCAACTTTTGGCATCATCGCTTATCTTGCCGGAAATGCGATATTCGCAACCTACCTCGGGATTAATTTTGTACCAGGCGCCGGCGAGCTAGCGATAATTTGCGGCGCCTTGATTGGCGCAGGTCTGGGCTTTCTTTGGTTCAACGCGCCACCCGCGCAGATTTTTATGGGCGACACGGGTTCCCTTGCTCTTGGCGGCGCGCTCGGCACCATAGCGGTCGCCGTTAAGCATGAGATCGTTCTTGCCATCGTCGGCGGGCTCTTTGTTCTTGAAACCTTGTCGGTCATTGTCCAGGTCGCGTCGTTCAAGCTCACCGGCAAGCGGGTTTTCAAGATGGCGCCTATTCATCACCATTTTGAGCAGCTTGGCTGGTCGGAGCCGCAAGTCGTCGTGCGCTTTTGGATTATCGCCTTTGTTCTCGCTTTGATTGGTCTTTCTACCTTGAAGCTGAGATAACCATGACGCCTGTCACTTGCTACAGTGGCAAGCACGCCGCCGTGTTTGGTCTTGGCGGTTCAGGCTTCGTCACCGCGCAGGCCCTTGTTGCAGGAGGCGCCAAGGTCACCGTCTGGGATGACAATGAGCACGCGCGTGAGAAAGCGCGGGCTTCTGGTCTTAGGATTGAAAATTTGGCGCTCTCCGACTGGGGGTCGTTTGCGTCGCTGGTGCTATCGCCCGGCGTTCCGCTGACACATCCGGCCCCGCATTGGACCGTGCAATTGGCAAGCCAGGCGGGTGTTGAAATTATCGGCGATATCGAATTGTTCTGCCGCGAGCGGCGGAAAATTGCGCCGGGTTCGGCCTTTGTTGCAATCACAGGCACGAACGGAAAATCGACGACAACGGCGCTCGCCGCGCATCTTTTCCAATGTTTTGGTTTTGAAACCGAAGTCGGCGGCAATATTGGCACCGCGATTTTGGCGCTGGCGCCACCGTCAAAAGACCGCGTTCATGTCATCGAGTGCTCTTCGTTTCAGATCGATCTTGCGCCCTCGCTCGACCCTTCTGTTGGCGTGCTATTGAATGTGACACCGGACCACCTCGACCGGCATGGCACGATAGAAAATTACGCTGCGATCAAGGCGCAGCTGATAGAAAAATCTGACCTCGCGGTTATCGGAATGGACGATGCGATCACGGCTGCAATTGCGGCCAAACGCATGAAATCCGGCCGCAACACGACATGTGTTTCGGTAACCATGCGTGCGCCCCGCGATGCCGAAGATTCTATTATCCTCGACGGCACCTGTCTCATGCGTCATAGGAAAGGCCATATGGACATGGTTGCCGATCTTGCCGGAATTTCCTCGCTGCGCGGAAGGCATAACGGCCAAAATGCCGCCGCTGCTGTCGCGGCACTTGGCCCGCTCGGTCTCAATTACGACAAGGTCGAAAGAGGCCTGAAAAATTTTCCCGGGCTGGCGCATCGGTTGGAGGAAGTGGGGCGTAAGGGAAAAGTTCTTTTTGTCAACGATTCGAAGGCAACCAATGCCGACGCTGCCGAAAAGGCGCTTCTCTCCTTCGAAAATATATTTTGGATTCTTGGCGGCAGGGCAAAGGCGGGCGGCATCGAGCCGCTGCGGCCATTGTTCAACAAGATTGTCAAAGCCTATCTCATTGGCGAGGCCGCCGATCTTTTTGCGCGCACCATCGGAAACTCTTTTCCCTATGAGCGCTGCGGAACTTTGGAAATCGCGGTCCCGGCAGCGGCGCGCGATGCGCGAGCGGACGGCCTAAACGCAGCGGTGGCACTGTTGTCCTCGGCATCGGAATCCTGACATACTTTTTCGAATTTTCAAAAACGGGGTGG
>CAYWHF010000385.1:0-3056 GCA_964457695.1 uncultured Methylocapsa sp. | reverse complement strand
CTGCGCGAGCGAATGCGGTCGGTGATATCAGCGACGTCGGCCTGCACCATGTCCGGTCCTCTTTGCGGCACCAGAGTGTCGGGAGCACCCCTCTTGCGTCAAGTGAATTCTTCGCTCCAGCTCCGGCCTTCGCGTTCGACAAGCGCGATCGCGGCGGCGGGCCCCCATGTGCCCGCGAAATAGGGGCGCGGCGCCTCATCCATATGGCTCCAGGCTTCCAGGATCGGGTCGATCCATCGCCAGGCCGCTTCGACTTCGTCGCGGCGCATGAACAAGGTCGCGTTGCCGCGGATCACGTCCATCAAAAGCCGCTCATAGGCCTCGGGCGCGTAGATGCTGAACACATCGGCGAAATTCATGTCGAGTGGCGCGTGCTGGAGCCTTATTCCGCCGGCGCCCGGCTCCTTCAGCATCAGCCAGAGTTTTATGCCTTCGTCTGGCTGCAGCCTGATCACGAGCCTTGTGCGGGTGATTTTTCCCGCTTCTTCAGAAAAGATCGAATGGGGAATTTCGCGAAAGGCAACCGTGACCTCCGAAACCCTTTTCGGCAGCCGTTTACCGGTGCGCAGATAAAACGGTATTCCTGCCCAGCGCCAATTTTCGATTTCCGCCTTGAGTGCAACAAAAGTCTCGGTCCTGGTCGACTCATTACCGACTTCCTCGGCGTAGCCCGGCACCGCACCTCCTTCGCTTGCCCCTGCGCGATATTGCCCGCGTACAGTCGCCACCGCCGCATTGCTGGCGTCGATGGGCTTGAGCGCCTTCAAAACTTTGAGCTTCTCGTCGCGTACGGAATCGGCATCGAGCGATGCCGGCGGCTCCATCGCTATAAGGCACAGCAATTGCATCAAATGATTCTGCACCATGTCGCGCAGCGCGCCCGCATTTTCGTAATAGCCGATCCGCCGCTCGACGCCGATCGATTCGGCCACCGTGATCTCGACATAATCGATATGGGCGGAATTCCACAAAGGCTCGAAAAGCGCGTTGGCAAACCGCAGCGCCATCAGATTTTGCACCGTTTCCTTGCCGAGATAATGGTCGATGCGGAAAATCTGCTGTTCGGAAAAAACCGCCCCGATCGCATCATTAATAATAGCGGCGGAGGCCCCGTCTCTGCCGATCGGCTTTTCGACGATGATACGTGCGGCTGGCGTTACCAAGTTATGCGCGGCAAGTTTTTTGGCGATTGGGCCGAAGTGATCCGGCCCAGTTGCGAGATAAAAGGCGCGAACGCGCGAGGGATCGGAGGCGAGCGTCTGGCCGAGCTTGTCCCACCCATCGTCTGAGTGGATATCAAGCGTGACAAACGCGATCATTTGGAGAAAGTTTTGGATTGTATCGTCGCTGGCCGTTCCGCTCGCGAATTTTTTCAATGCGCTTGCGACTGTGGCCCGAAAGGCGGCGTTGTCTAATGACTGGCGTGACACGCTCGCGATTGTGGTCGGCTCCGTCAATTGCCCATCGAGATAGCGGTGCAACAGCGCGGGGTAGAGTTTGCGATAGGCGAGATCGCCCGTGCCGCCGAAGACGGCGAGATCGAAGGGCGGCACTTTTAGGATGCGCGAAGCCATCGCTTTCCTTGGCATCTTGTCGGGCTTCCCGCAGCATAGCCAAGCGACGGCCATTAGCAAGAGAGGCTTTGCAAGGGCTTATGAGTCCCTCGCAGGCTGCCTGCGGGCAAGCCGGGTTTGGCTACACTATGGTGGAGGTCGCCTTGCGGCTAAAATTGGTTGTGGCAACCACTTTTCTCGGTCTACCGTCCGGACGGATGGTGGGCTATGGTCGGGTCCGCCCGAACAAGCCCGTTCTAGAACAATGACCAACGATAAAGACGACGCAAGCGCGCATCTCAACAAAGGCGCCGACGGCGGGCTCAGGAGCGCCGAGCCGCAGGCCCCCATGCTGATGCGGCAGGGTTCGATCGGCGCGAAAAACGCAACCATCTTCGCGCGTCACGGCGAGGCCGCTTTCGTTCGTCGGCGCAGGAATCGGAAAACAATTCTTGGCAAGACCTACGCCTCTTCCGATAAACTTTTTCATGGACGGTCTTTCTCTTATGTGGCACATAGCCGGCCACGCCTTGGCACGACGAGGCCGTCGCGGCACCTTGTGACGCTGGTGCCCGTTGCCGCGATCCTTGTTGCAAGCATCAGGCTGCACTTTCTTGACGTCCCGCTGAGCCTCCAGTATGACGGGCCGCATGTCCTCGCCTGCGATGCAGCGTATCGCAAGGGAGAGGAGATGGGCTGGTTCGAGCATGGATCGACGATCATCGTCTTTGCGCCAGAGAGCTTTGCGCTCTGCAAGAATGTTCAAGAGGGGAGCATTATCCGCGCCGGACAGCCGCTGATGCTTCTGCCTTGAACACAGGCGGATAAGTGCACCCAACCCCTGTTCGTGACTTCCATTGCTGAGTATGACGTTGACTGATAACCCAAGTTAGGTTATTTAAAGCGTATGATGATTCTTCCGAGATCGACTCGCGTCAAGGTTCCACCTATTAAATCCCAGGGTATCAAAACGAAAGTTGTGCCCTTAATAATGTCGTCCATTCGATGGGACGGAATGGGCAGGTGGATCGAACCCTTTGTCGGCTCGGGTGTAGTCGTTTTCAATGTCCAGCCGAAGGCAGCCCTGCTCACAGACTCTAACGTTCATGTCATCAGCCTCTACCAGGGCGTCCAGAATGGGCGCATAAGTCCACGTTCTGTCAGGGAGCACCTGGAACATGAGGGAGGAAAGCTTCTGCGCCTCGGCGAAGAGCACTACTATCGAATTAGGGATCGGTTCAACGCAACGGGCGATCCCCTAGACTTCCTTTTCCTGAACCGAGCATGTTTCAATGGCATTATCAGATTCAACAAAAAGGGCAAATTCAATGTCCCATTTTGAAGAAAGCCGGACCGATTTCGGCGAGCCGATATCACTAAAATATGCAACCAGATTGCGGTGGTGCAAGGCATTTTAGCGGGGAAGGACTGGAGATTGAAGGTCGGCGGCTGGAGAGAGACGGTTTTCCAAACGGAGACCACGGACTGCAACTAAATGGATCA
>CAYWHF010000384.1:0-3057 GCA_964457695.1 uncultured Methylocapsa sp. | reverse complement strand
GGCTTTGGTGGGGCTATATGAAATGTGAATTTGAGTTTTGCGATCGAAACCAGGACGCTTTAAGGGGGTGGTGTTTGGCGGTTGTTCTTGCCGCGGGCGAAGGGACGCGGATGCGGTCGGCGCGGCCCAAGGGGCTGCACGAGCTTGCGGGCCTGTCCATGCTTGGCCATGTTCTCTCCACGCTTGCCGCAACCGGCGCGGCGCGGGTCGCCGTCATCGCGCCGCCCGGCCATGACGCGGTGATCGCGGAAGCAAAGCGCTGCCTGCCGGGCGTTGCGATCGCGGTTCAGAAGGAGCGCTTGGGAACGGCCCACGCGGTCCTAGCGGCGCGGGAAATAATCACCGAGGGCTACGACGACGTCCTTGTCGTCCTCGCCGATGCGCCTCTCGTGCGGCCTGAGACGCTTTGCGCCATGCGCCGCAAGCTCGCCGCCGGAAAGAACGCCGCCGTCGTCCTTGGGTTTGCGGCCAAAGAGCCCGCGGGTTATGGCCGGCTCATCGTTAAGGATGGCGCGCTGTGCGCCGTCCGCGAGGAGCGCGATGCGGCGGACGCCGAGCGCGCGATCACACTGTGCAACGCCGGGCTCATGGCGCTCGACGGAAGGCAGGCCTTGGGTCTCATCGAGGCGATCGGCAACGCCAACAGCAAACGCGAATATTACCTGACCGATGCCGTTGCCGCGGCGAGGGCACGCGGCCTTAAGGCGGCGATCGAAATCGCGGCCGAGGAAGAGGCGCTGGGGATTAACGACAGGGCGCAGCTCGCCGCCGCCGAATCCGTTCTCCAGGCGCGTCTGCGCGCCGCGGCGATGAAGGGCGGCGCGACCCTGATCGATCCCTCGACCGTGACATTGGCCTTTGACACGGTGCTCGGCCGCGACACCGTCATCGAGCCCCATGTCGTTATTGCGCCAGGCGTCACGATCGGCGAGGGAACACGGATCCGCTCGTTTTCCTATCTCGAGAGGAGCGTGGTCGGCGCGAACGCCGTCATCGGCCCCTTCGCGCGGCTGCGCCCGGGCAACGATCTCGCCGCAGACGCGCATATCGGCAATTTCGTCGAATTGAAGGCCTCCGCGATCGGCCCTGGCGCCAAAATCAATCATTTAAGCTACATTGGCGACGCCAGCATCGGCGCCAAGGCCAATGTCGGCGCGGGAACCATAACCTGCAATTACGATGGCTTGGCCAAACACCGCACGGAAATCGGCGAAAACGCTTTTATCGGCTCGAACAGTTCGCTGGTCGCGCCGTTAAAGATTGGCGCCGGCGCCTATATCGGTTCGGGTTCGGTGATCACCGCGGATGTGGCGCCGGGCGCCTTGGCGCTTGGCCGCGCGCGCCAGATCGAAAAACCGGGCCGGGGCGCGCGGTTGCGAAAGGCGCCGGAGGGGCAGGCGGGGAAGGAGAAGGAACCGGCGGGCAACAGCCAATCTTTGGGAAGCAGCAAGAAAGACGGTGCTTGATGTGTTAGATTTGACCCTTTCGGACAAGGTCAGTCCCCGGGTCAGAGCCCGGGGACGGCCATTCATCCAACGGCGGGCATGATCGGCGAGGCAGATTGGCCGTTGTCAAACTCGCCGCCAACAGATGAATGGCAAGCTGCAATTTCGTCCAACATGTCTGTCAATTCAAATCCAGGTTACACTTGATGTGCGGAATCGTTGCGGCGTTGGGCAAGGGGCCGGTTGCGGGCGCGATTTTGGAGGCGCTGAAGCGGCTCGAATATAGGGGCTATGATTCCGCGGGCATCGCAACGTTGGAAATGGGCCGCCTGACCCGCAGGCGGGCGAGCGGGAAACTTAAAAATTTGGCGCTCCGCCTCGATGCCGAACCCTTGAAGGGCAAGACCGGGATCGGTCACACGCGCTGGGCGACGCATGGCAAACCGACGGAAAACAACGCCCATCCGCACTTCAGCGCAAATGCCGGCGGCGCAAATGCCGGCATCGTCCACAACGGGATCATCGAGAATTTCCGCGAACTGCGCGAAGAGCTGCAACAGAAGGGCCATCGCTTTTCGACCGAAACCGATTCCGAGGCTGTCGCCCATCTGATCGGCGACGCCATGCGCTCTGGCCTTCCGCCCGCCGCGGCGGTGAGGGCAAGCCTGCCGCGGCTTAAGGGCGCCTTTGCGCTCGCGATCATCTTCGAAGGCGAGGAAGACTTGCTTATCGGCGCGCGATCCGGCGCCCCGCTCGCCGTCGGCTTTGGCGAAGGCGCGCATGAAGGCGAGATGTTTTTGGGCTCCGACGCGCTGGCCCTCGTGCCCTTTACCCGCACCATCGCCTATCTCGAAGACGGCGACACCGTCGTGTTAACAAGGAGCGGGGCGAAATTCTACGATTCCTCCGGCAACCCGGCGGCGCGGCGCAAGACCCAAACGCCGGCCTCGGCGCTTCTCGCCGACAAAGGCAACTACCGCCATTTCATGGCCAAGGAAATCCACGAGCAGCCGGAGGCCTTGGCCCACACCCTTGCCCATTATCTCGATATGTCCGCGGGCCGCATCGCCCTTCCGTTCGATTTGCCTGATGTAACGAGATTGCAGCGAGTTACGATCTGCGCCTGCGGAACCGCTTATTACGCCGGCCTCACCGCCAAATATTGGTTTGAGCGCTTCGCGCAGCTTCCAACGGACGTCGAAATCGCCTCGGAGTTCCGCTACCGCGACCCGCCCTTGGAAGCAGGCGGGATGGCGCTTTTTGTGTCGCAATCGGGCGAGACCGCCGACACTTTGGCCTCGCTGCGCTTGGCCAAGGAAAAGGGCCAGACCGTCCTGTCGGTGGTCAACGTCGAGACGTCGACCATGGCGCGCGAGAGCGGCCTCATCGCCCCGACCCTCGCCGGCCCCGAGATCGGCGTCGCCTCGACCAAGGCCTTCACCTGCCAGCTTGCGGTTTTGGCCTGCCTGGCGCTCGCCTTCGGGCAGGCGCGCAAGACGCTCGGCGAAGCCTCCCAAGCCCGGCTTGTCGCGGAACTGATGACGGTGCCGTCGCTCATCGCCAAGGCGTTGCAAAGCGAAGCCGCGATCGAGGCGGTCGCGCATGACATCGC
>CAYWHF010000383.1:0-3075 GCA_964457695.1 uncultured Methylocapsa sp. | reverse complement strand
AGGAGATCCCGCGGAAATAATAGACCGGCCAGTCCGCCCTTTGCGGGGCCGCTCTTATGGCCAAGACGCGTGAATATGTTTCGATTGCCTCTCCATACTTTTTGTGCGCACGCTGCAGATTGCCGAGCGCGGAAAGGGCATCCTCGCTGCCTGGGTTTTCGTCCACGACACGCTTGAGATATTTTGTCGCTTCGTCGGGCCTGCCCATTGCTTCAAGGACCTCGCCGGTCTGGATGTCCGCCGTCGTGCGCAGCGGGTCGGAGCTCGGAACCATCCCGTAAACATCAATGGCCTGTTCGTTCTGCTTGATGCGTTCATAGAGATCGCCAAGCGTAATGACTGCCAGCCCGTGTTGTGGGGTAAGATAGAGAGCGAGCCTCAGATAGATCAGGGAGTCGACCTCTCCGCCCTGCTGCTGGCTAAAAAGGGAACCAAGGCCATAAAGCACCTCAGCGGCACCTTCTTCCGCATTCTTGACCAAGGGTTCGATCGGCTTGCCCGATTTGATCTCGGCAAGCATCGACGAGACGATGGGATGATTTGGGGAAACCTGATCAAAGGCCTGATAGGCCCGGATGGCTTCGGCACGGTCGTTGTGGCGGGCAGCGTAGCGGGCGTAGGCGTCGACCGGACGCAATGTGGTATTGTCGGCCAGGCGCAATGCAATATTCTTGACGGCGGCATAGGCTGCCTTCATGCGCTTCGACGTTTCTTGCTGGTCATTGGCCGCGTCGGCGATAAGCGCGGCATGGTAATCTCTGAAGAAGGCAAAGTTGTCGCCTCGGAGCTTGTCGACGAGGCTGAGCGCCCGGCGCGTATCATGCATGCCTTCATAGGTCCAAGCCGTTAAAAGGATCGAGGGGATGTCGTGCTGCTGGCCGGCACCCTCCGCCATGAATTGCGCGCGCGCTGCTGGAAACCGCTTTGCCTTTATTGCCTTTACGCCCATGACGAGCCGCGCAAGGCCATTTTTGGGATCCTGCTGCAGCAGCCGGTCCGCGAGGGAAAAGGCATCCTGCATATTGCCGTTCGAGATCGCCGCGGCAAAGGCATTTTTAATAAGATTCTGGTTACGAGGATCGTAGCGCAGCGCTTCGCGGGAAAACGTTGCCGCGGCCACAGTGTCGTGCTCGCCACCCGCTATATAGGCCGCGAGGTAATTGCCGGCCGGGCTTTCTCCGACCTCAAATGGAGTGGCTATGGCCACATTTTCTCGCACGCGTGATTGCGCGCTTGCAACCGGAAGAATCGTCGCCAGAAAAAGGCACGCGGCAAGTTCCCGCAAACCGCGCCAGCGTCGCGGGCAGCGGTCGTACTCAACAAGGTTCGATGCAATCGGCATGAGGCCGTCTTTCCGGCAAGAGTTGATCTTCCCAACGCTGCGGCAATGCAATATCGCGCGCCAAATATGGCCTTTTTTAAATCCCGCGGTAGATCCGAACGGCCTAGCGGCAGGGTTGTGCCCCAGGCGGGGCGTTCCTATGCTCGGGTGGCCCCCGCGTAAAAATACGCTGGCGTCGTTCCCCGAAACCTGGCGCGTGGGTTAGCTCTGCCCAGGCTTTAGCTTATAGAAAATATGATGCCCAATGGCGTCCATTTTTTCAAGTCTTCTCGCCCAGCGTGGCCGCACGAAATTGGCATGAAAATGGGTAGAGGTCCCGACTTCGGACAGATAGGTGCTGCCATTAGATACTTCGGTTGCGATCCTTTGGGCCTGGCGCCAAGCATCCGGTTCGGTAATCCGTAGCGGGCGTCCGCTGCATGCAAAGGAAAATTGGCAGGCGTTAAAATGCCGGTGGTTCTGATAGACGACACTGCAGATCGACGGCGGGTAAAGCCCGCTTGAAACGCGATTGAGCACGACTTGCGCGACGGCTGCCTGGCCCTCCTCGGGTTCTCCGCGTGCCTCAAAATAGATGGCTTCGGCAAGGCAGCGGTTCTCCCGCGCCGCTGGGTCCTGACCAATGAGCGCCGCGTAATTTGGCCGGACCGCCGCAAAGCCTTCGCCATAGAGCAAATAGCCGCGCGAAGCCTGAGGTAACGCTGCAACCTCGATTGGTGTCGAACCCGCGGCGGCTGGCGTTGACGATCCGAGCCTAATCGCGCGGAGAATCGCAGGCGTCGCGCCTTGCCTCAGCCGCTCGTTGACTGCGGCTGGCCTTATTGTCTCAGGCGAAGCCGTCTGCGCGGGCGACACCTCGGCAAAGCTATGCACGGTTGTCGGACTTTCGCCTTCGAGCCAGGGCTCAAAAGCAGCAACGCTGTCCGGACCCAAGGCTTCATCCGAAGCTGAAAAACTGCTTGCCGGCTCGACATCGCCGTGGCGGAAAATTAACTCGGCGGCGCGAAAGCGCGCGAGACCTGGAAAATTGCGAAGTCTCGTGTCGAATGCCGGGCGCAGGCCAGCCAAGGGATCGCCGCGGCGGCTGCGGTCGATCTCCGGAAAGTACCCGGCATTGCGCTTCAAATCGGCCCGCGGCTCGACTTCATCCGGCAGGCGTTTGAACTCCTCGCTGGTGCCGATGGACAGGCTTGCCTGACGCAGAAACTGCTGTGCTTCGCCGGTGAAACTGCCAAAATCGATGCCAAGGGCTGATGGCTGCGCCGGGATCAACTCAGCGGGATGGCCTTGCGTCCGCAAAGCCAGTGGCGCGATGGACCTGCCTGAAGAGACTTCCTCTCCAGCGTCTGCGGTGATCGAAATGGCAAGCGCCAACCCAAGACACCAGGGCGCAACGACGCCTAAGGCCCAACTTCCCTGCGAACGCCTCATGATCGTCCTGCTCACTTTGGCAGGCACCATTGCGCGCCCAAACAACCGAGTCGCTGTAAACCTGCGGGCAAATTTTATTGCCGAGTAAGCTTTAGAACTTGTTACGTGAAGCGGTGGAAGGGCGTGCCAGAATGAGGCAGGCCGGAAGGCGCCGGGTCAGGGGGACGTATTGTTAACAAATGCGGAATTTGCGGGCGCCAAAGGCTATGGGAAGCCGAGGAAGGCGATGTAAGCCGTTGTTAATTTTAGTTGGGGGCGTCAAGTTCAGCAAATTTGATCATGGGTTCCGGCTGCGCATCCCC
>CAYWHF010000382.1:0-3093 GCA_964457695.1 uncultured Methylocapsa sp. | reverse complement strand
GTCATCATCACGGTTTTGCTCTGCGCGGGAAGCCTCAATCTCGGCGACATTGTCGCCGCCCAGGATACCCGCTTCGGATTGCTTGGCTGGTACTGGCTTCCGCTGTTCCCAATGTTTGTCATCTTTTTCGTGTCGGCGCTTGCCGAGACGAACCGCCCGCCTTTTGACCTTGTCGAGGCCGAATCCGAGCTCGTCGCAGGGTTCATGGTGGAATATTCTTCGACGCCCTACATGCTCTTTATGCTCTCCGAATATGTGGCTATCATCACGATGAGCGCGCTGACGGCGATCCTGTTTCTGGGCGGTTGGCTCTCGCCCGTGCCTTTTTATCCTTTTACGGAGGTTCCCGGGATCGTGTGGTTTATCTTAAAAGTTTGCCTCGTCTTTTTCATGGTCTCCATGGTGAAAGCCATCGTGCCGAGGTACCGCTACGATCAGCTGATGCGGCTTGGCTGGAAAGTGTTTCTGCCAATCTCGCTCGGCATGGTTGTTGTTGTTGCGGGCGTTCTCCAGTTCACCGGCTGGGGGGCCGACATGGGGCATTGAGTCTGGTTTGCAAGGACGAACGAAGATGAAACTTGACCGAACCGCCAAAGCGGTGTTTCTCACGGAATTCGTGAGTGCCTTCCTGCTAGCGATGCGGTATTTCTTCAAGCCAAAGGCGACACTCAATTATCCGCACGAGAAGAATCCGCAATCGCCGCGCTTTCGCGGCGAGCATGCGCTGCGGCGCTATCCGAACGGCGAGGAGCGCTGCATCGCCTGCAAGCTCTGCGAGGCCATTTGTCCGGCCCAGGCAATCACCATAGAAGCCGGGCCGCGCCGCAACGATGGCACACGCCGCACCACGCGCTATGACATAGACATGGTGAAATGCATCTATTGCGGCTTCTGCCAAGAGGCCTGCCCGGTTGATGCGATCGTCGAGGGACCGAATTCGGAATTCGCCACAGAGACGAGAGAGGAACTCTATTTCGACAAGGAACGCCTTTTGAAAAATGGCGATCGGTGGGAACGCGAGATCGCGCGCAATCTTGCGCTGGATGCACCCTATCGCTAGACGTTTCATCACAGTTGACGAACAGGCTTACCGTCCCGGACGAGCGGCGAGGGAAGAGCGAGGTTGAGCGATGAGTGTTGCACCATTCTTTTTTTATCTCTTCTCGGCGGTCATGATTGCCTCCGCGTTCATGGTCATTTCGGCCCGCAACCCGGTATACTCGGTGCTGTTTTTGATCCTTGCCTTTTTCAACGCCGCTGGATTGTTCATTTTGCTCGGAGCCGAATTTCTGGCGATGATCCTCGTCGTTGTCTATGTGGGTGCGGTCGCCGTTCTCTTCCTGTTCGTCGTGATGATGCTTGACGTCGACTTTACTGAGTTTAAACAAGGGTTTCTGCAATATTTGCCCCTCGGCGCATCGCTCGGTTTTGCGGTTTTGATCGAGATTGCGCTTGTCGTTGGCGCTTGGACGATCAGGCCCGCGTCGATCGCTAATGTCACGACTCCTATGCCGCCAGGCATGACCAATACGATGGCGCTCGGGCAAGTGCTCTATACGCGATATGCCTATCTTTTCGAGGCGGCAGGACTCATACTTCTCACCGCAATGATCGGGGCAATCGTTTTGACCCTTCGCCACAAGGTAGGGATAAAGCGCCAGAAGGTTGCACTGCAAACGGAGCGTACGCCTGCCGAGGCCGTAGAGATCCGCAAGGTCGCGTCGAGGCAAGGAATTTGAGCCACGCCGTTGCAATTCGCGCGCGCCGCGCGGCAAGGGAACAATCATGACAGTGTCGCTCGCCCAATTTTTGATTGTCGCCGCCATCCTGTTCACGCTGGGCATGGCGGGCGTCATTCTGAACCGCAAGAACATCATCGTCGTGTTGATGTCGGTCGAGTTGATCTTGCTATCCGTCAACATCAACCTCGTGGCCTTTTCGGCTTTTCTTGGCGATCTCACAGGCCAGGTTTTTGCGCTGTTTATTTTGACAGTGGCTGCGGCGGAGGCGGCTATTGGGCTTGCCATTCTCGTTGCTTATTATCGCAACCGCGGATCGATCGCGGTCGAAGACATCAATTTGATGAAGGGCTGAGCCCAAAAATGTATGCAGCCATAGTCTTTCTGCCGCTCTTGGGATTTTTGATTGCCGGGCCATTTGGCTGGAGAATCGGCGACCGGCCCTCTGAACTTGTGACAACTGGCCTATTGTTTGTCGCGTTCGTGTTGTCCTGGGTTGTCTTTTTTCAAGTTGCCCTGGGGACGGCCCCCGCAAGCGTTTCGGTTATCGGCAATTGGTTCACTTCGGGCGCGCTGCAGGTTGATTGGTCGTTGAGAATCGATTCGCTTACCGCGGTCATGCTTGTCGTCGTCACGACCGTGTCGTCGCTCGTGCATCTTTATTCGATCGGCTATATGGCCGACGATCCATGCCGCCCTCGCTTCTTTGCTTATCTCTCGCTGTTCACCTTTGCCATGCTCATGCTGGTAACGGCCGACAATCTTGTGCAGCTGTTCTTTGGCTGGGAGGGCGTCGGGCTTGCCTCCTATCTCTTGATCGGTTTCTGGTATGAAAAGCCTTCGGCCAATGCCGCGGCAATCAAAGCGTTCGTTGTCAACCGCGTCGGCGATTTCGGTTTTGCGCTGGGAATTTTTCTCGTCTTCCGCCTGACCCAATCCGTCGGCTTAGACCAGATTTTTGCCGCCGCGCCAGCTCTCGCGCATCACTCCGTCCATGTCTTTGGACTCGACCTGGACGCGATGACCATCACCTGTCTTCTTCTGTTCATGGGCGCAATGGGGAAATCGGCGCAGTTCCTGTTGCATACCTGGCTGCCCGACGCGATGGAAGGACCAACTCCCGTTTCGGCCCTCATCCACGCGGCAACCATGGTGACGGCGGGCGTCTTCATGGTTGCGCGCCTTTCGCCTCTCTTCGAACAAGCGCCCGCCGCCCTATCTTTCGTCACTTTCACCGGCGCAACGACGGCCTTTTTCGCGGCGACGATCGCCTTGGTCCAGCCTGACATCAAGAAGGTGATCGCCTATTCGACCTGCTCGCAGCTCGGCTACATGTTCGTCGGCCTTGGCGTCG
>CAYWHF010000381.1:362-3095 GCA_964457695.1 uncultured Methylocapsa sp. | reverse complement strand
GGGACAGGGTGAAAAGCAAGGGACGCTTCCAGGCGGGCCTGGCGCCTTGCCCGGACCGACCGGCAAGCCTCTGCCGGGACAGGGTGAAAAGCAAGGGACGCTTCCAGGCGGGCCTGGCGCCTTGCCCGGAGCGACCGGCAAGCCTCTGCCGGGACAGGGTGAAAAGCAAGGGACGCTCCCAGGCGGGCCCGGCGCTTTGCCCGGAGCGATCGGCAAGCCTCTGCCTGGACAGGGTGGGAAGCAAGGGACGCTTCCAGGCGGGCCCGGCGCTTTGCCCGGAGCGACCGGCATGCCGGTTCCCGGAACTGGCCGAAAACAGGGTACAACCTCTTTGGGTGAGCCAGGCCCATCCCCCGGCGGGCAAGGCACAAAGGGTTCTGTACCAGGCCGGATCACGCCACCCGGAGGCTCTCCTCCGAAGCAAACGCTGGACAAACTGCCAAAAGGCCCAGCTCGCCAGCCAAGTGGGTTCGGCCCGCAGGGCGCTGGCGGCAACCCCGCGTTTGGCGGGCCTCGTCCTGCCACGCCGCCGCCGCAGCAGTATCAACAAAAGCGTCCGCCTCCCCAAACATACTTGCCGGCTCGCCCGCCGCCGCAGGCGCAGCAATGGCATCCTCCGCAGGCGCAGCAGCAGTGGCATCCGCCTCCGCAGGCTCAGCAGTGGCACCCGCCGCCGCAGGCCCAGCAGTGGCATCCACCGCCGCAGGCCCAGCAGTGGCATCCGCCGCCGCAGGCCCAGCAGTGGCATCCGCCTGCGCAGGCCCAGCAATGGCATCCGCCGCCGCAGGCGCAGCAGGGGCATCCGCCGCCGCAACAGCGTTCTTGCGGAACGCCTGGTCAGCCTCCCTGCCGCTGATCTTAAGCGCCCGGGCGAAACAAAAAAAGGCCGCTGTTTGGCTGTCCCCCTTGGAGGCGCGATCGCCGCAAGTCGATGACGTGCGGCCAGAGGATTTGCGCCCTATAGTGGCGTCGCGAGATGGCAACCGCAGCCAAACATGCTTACATCTAAGCGGCGAGAGGTCAGGCATGGAAAATGCGATCGTAATCACGGTGCCGCACCGGCTCGGCGCGGCTGAAGCGAAAAGAAGAATCGCCGAGCGGATGGAGATTTTGCGCCGCGATTTTCTCGCCAAATTCGCGCAAACCGAGGCGCATTGGAACGGCGATACCGCGGATGTGCGGGTCGTGGCCTTTGGGCAGACCGTCACTGGAACAATCTGCGTCATGAGCGATAGCTTGCGAATCGAAGTGCAGCTGCCGTGGTTCCTTGCCGCACTGACCGGACGGATTCAAGGCGTGCTCAAGAACAATGCGGAGGACACTTTGCGGATTGGTCATACCCCGCCAAAAGCGTGAGAATGGGGATCAAGGCTCGATGCCTGGCGCTGCCCTCTTTGAGTGCAATCATCCCGCCTGCGCTTCTGATAACCGCATAGGCTTCTGCGCCCCTTAAAGTCTAAATTGCGTCCGGACACAAAGCAGTTCCCGCTTTTGCCACGCCACGCTCTCGCGCTCTTGACTTTATCCGGATCCAAATTAACCAGATTGCCGTCGGGACGCTGCCTAGGCCGCGTAGCTCAAAAAGAGGGGCCCATCGCAATGAAGATGAAATTCGCGCTCGTATCCGTTGCCTTCTCGCTTGTCATGGTGGCTCCTGCGATGAGCCAGTCGAGGGGCCAGCAGCAGGCCGCGTGTCAGGACGATGCTTTCAGGCTGTGCGCAAACCAAATTCCGGATGAGGTGGCGATACGCAATTGCCTGGCGCGGCAGAAGGCGAGCCTCAGCCCCGCGTGCCGGGCGCAGTTCAAGACGCCGGCGCGCCGTGCCCGTCATAAACGCTGAGCAAAATGGCCCTCTCCTGTCAGGCCGCTTGGGCCAAAGCCGAAAGCGCCGCGCAGACATCCGCGACAACTTTTTCGACGAGATCGAGGTTTTCGGCCTCGGCCATGACCCGGATGACGGGTTCGGTGCCAGAAGGACGGACAACAAGGCGGCCGCCTTGCCCGAGTAGCGCGCGGCCCTGATCAGCCGCAAGCGCGATCGCGTCTTCTTCCAAGGGGCGTCCGGGCTTGAAACCGACATTGCGTATGATCTGCGGCACGGGTTCGAATAGCCTGCAGACCTGGCTCACCGGCCTATCGCGCTGCTTGACAATTGCTAAAAGCTGCAAAGCGGCGACGAGTCCGTCGCCCGTCGTGCAATAATCCGAAAGGATAATATGCCCGGACTGCTCGCCGCCGAGATTAAATCCCTCCGCGCGCATGTGCTCGAGCACGTAGCGGTCGCCGACGGGGGTGCGCGCGAGTAATAGACCGAGCCCTTCGAGAAAGCGTTCGAGGCCGAGATTCGACATGACCGTTGCGACAATGCCCGGCCGGGCCAAGCGGCCCTCCTGCCGCCAGCTTTGGGCAATCGCGGCGAGCACCTGATCGCCATCGACAATTTTTCCGGTCTCGTCGGCGATGATCACGCGGTCGGCGTCGCCGTCGAGCGCGATACCGATATCGGCGCGTACTTCCCGCACTTTCTTGATGAGCGCCGAAGGCGCGGTCGAGCCGATGTCCCGGTTGATATTGAAACCATCCGGCTCGATACCGATCGGCACGACCTCGGCACCCAATTCCCATAACGCTTCGGGCGCGACCCTGTAGGCTGCGCCATTGGCGCAATCGATGACGATCCGCAAGCCCTCAAGCGAGAGATTGCGGGTGAGCGTGCGCTTGGCAAATTCGA
>CAYWHF010000381.1:0-352 GCA_964457695.1 uncultured Methylocapsa sp. | reverse complement strand
AGGTAACGCTACCGGTCGCCACCACCCCGCATAGCCCGGCCGATGTCGGCAGGATTCGACAATTTGAGCTTGGCGGGCTCGTCCATCAGCGCTTCGATTTTTTCTTCGAGCGCGTCCGACAATTTATAACCGTCCGGGCCGAATAATTTGATTCCATTGTCTTCAAAAGGATTATGCGAGGCAGAAATCATGACGCCGACATCCGCCCGCATCGAAGGGGTGAGCATCGCAACGGCGGGCGTTGGCATTGGCCCAAGCAAAAGAACGTCTATACCGCGCCAGGGAAAGCCCGAACCCAAGGCACTCGCGAGAAAAAAGAGCCAGGACCCCGTGTACTTGTCCGTCCCCGCGG
>CAYWHF010000380.1:0-3099 GCA_964457695.1 uncultured Methylocapsa sp. | reverse complement strand
CGCCCGAGCTCGATCCAGGCGCCGTTGATTGCGTCCCACATTTCGGCTGTCAAAGCGGTGCGCACCGCCCGCCCATTGGCGCGGGCAAACTTTAGGCAATTGCGGATGGAGGACGGATTGTCCGCCGCAAAGGTCAGGTAGTCGACAACGCTCGCCTCTTCAATCGCACTTTGCGTCGCGCGAAATCCTTTCGCAGCGCCCGAGGATTCCAGAGCGCTTTCCCATTCTGTTCCGGTTCCGGAATAGCTAGCAGGCAAAGTTGCAAGGCGTTGCGCTGCCTTGATGATGCGGGCAAGAAAATCTGCCCGCTCCACATAGCGCGCTAACCAGAACAGGCTGTCCGCCGTGCGCGAAAGCATTTAAAAACCCTATGACACGATCCCGGAACAGAAGCAAAATTGCGCGTCATCCTTTCGGCACGGCAAGAGCCCGGAGGGCCGGTCAGAGAGACGCCGGCGCTGGCCGACTATGTCAAACCGGAAGAACGCAGCTCGCGCGGCAGAACGAAGCGTTTCTGAAGTGACGCTATGTCGGGTGTATGCCATCGTGCAGGGCATCGTCGACAATCCAGGTGTCCTTGGTTCCCCCGCCCTGGCTCGAATTAACCACAAGCGACTTCTCTTTCAAGGCAACTCGAGTTAGGCCGCCGGGCACGACCCTAATGCCATTCGTACCGGTGAGCACAAAAGGCCGCAAATCGACATGACGCGGTGCGATACCGGCGTCGAATAACGTCGGGACCGTGGAGAGAGCCAGGGTCGGCTGTGCAATAAAATTGTCGGGCCGTTGGGCGAGCTTTGCCGCGAAATTCGCACATTCTGCATTAGAGGCATGCGGTCCAACGAGCATGCCATAGCCGCCCGAACCGTTGACTTCCTTGATAACAAGCTCGCAGAGATGCTCTTGGACATAGCGCAATGCGTCTGGCTCGCGGCACCGCCACGTCGGCACATTGCTTAAGATGGGCTTCTCACCGAGGTAGAAATTTATGATCTCGGGCACATAACTGTAGATGGCCTTGTCGTCGGCAATTCCGGTGCCCACAGCATTGGCGATGGTCACATTCCCCGCGCGGTATGCGCCCATCAGGCCCGCGACGCCGATGACCGAGTCTGGCCGGAACACGCGGGGATCAAGAAAGCCATCGTCGATGCGCCGGTAGATGACATCGACTCGTTTTGGCCCTTCCGTGGTGCGCATATAAATGACATCGCTTTCGGCAAAGAGATCCCTTCCTTCGACGAGTTCGACGCCAAGCTTATCGGCCAGAAACGAGTGTTCGTAATAGGCCGAGTTGAACGGGCCCGGCGTTAGCACCACCGTCGTTGGCTCCTGCCCAGCTCCTGGGGGCGCCACCGAACGCAATGCCGCAAGCAACAAATCCGGATAATTTTCGACCGGAGCAACACGATAGGCGGCACAAAGATCCGGCGAAAGCCGCATCATGACCTCCCGGTTCTCCAGCATGTAGGAGACCCCGGATGGCACGCGGAGATTGTCTTCGAGAACATAGAATTCACCTTCTCCGGTGCGCACCACATCGATACCTGCGATATGCACATAGATGCCGTGGGGCACGCGAAAGCCCGCCATTTCGGGCCGGAATTCCGCATTTTGGGCAACGAGCCCCGCAGGGATGAGTCCCGCCTTGATGATCTCCTGCGGGCCGTAGATATCGGCAAGGAAGCGGTTAAGCGCTGTGACCCTTTGTGTGAGGCCAGCTTCCAAATGCGTCCATTCCGAGCGCAACAAGAGCCGCGGGATGATATCGAAAGGGATAAGCCTTTCTGCACCTTCCGTTTCGCCTTCGGTATAAACGGCGAATGTTATGCCAATCCTGCGAAACAACAGTTCGGCTTGCAGCCGCCGGGAGGCAAGAAGTGCCGGGGGCGTTACGGCAAGCCAATTGGCGACCTTGTCGTAAACCGGCCTAATCGCGCCATCCCTCAAGGTCATTTCATCGAAACAGGGTTCTGGCGGTTGCCCAAACTCACTGGTGCTGGCCTCCGGGACGGCTGTTTCCGGGATGTGGGCGTTCTCGGTTGGTTGCTTTTGCATAAGAAGCAGGTTTCGCTTTGCCGGGAGCGCCGGCCAATCGCAGGTCCTCTGCTCTGGCGCGACGACCGGCGCGCCAGACTTGGAAGCATTTATTATGCCAAATTCCCGCGCAAATGCCAGTGGGGCCGGACTGGCCAGCCAATGCCCTACGCTCTCAGGCTGGCATTGGAGCAGCTCCATTCCATAAAACCTACCGGCGGTTGCGGCCGCCCGCTGGTTCATACCCCCACTACACTTTGGCGAGGTGCAGAACCCGCTTCACCAAGAGAAACGCGCCGCGCGCGCGCAAATTGCGAGGCTCGCCATATTCGGCTTGCCGCAGGACAGCATCGGCGAGGGCGATAGACACGAGTGCCACGAGAAACCCTCCGCCCATATCGATGAAATGATGTCCCCCATCGGCTGGAATGGAAAGCAAGACCGAAATGTTACAGGCGAGAGCGGTCATTCCGGCAAAAGGAATTTTCCAAAGCGCCTGGACCGTGAGGGCGGCCATGACGGTATGGAAAGACGGAAAACCAATCAAGCCCGTAAGACCGGAAAATCGCAGCGGCGGCACCGGGCCTGCATATAGGGCAAGCTGTTGCAGCGCGTCCGCTTTCGACATGGCGAGGTTAAAGGCTGGCTCAGGCAAGCCTTGCGAATAATGCAATGGCAGAGCGCCGAAATTGGGAAACACGACCCAGAAGGCGATTGTCATCGATCCCGATAGCATGAAAGCGAGCGCCAGCCGGTCGAGGCGGGCGAACCGCCTGGTGAAGCCGAGAAATAGAATGACGGCGGCAAGCTGCCAGATCGACGAAGCGTAGGCGCAAGTCAGAATAAGCCCAAAGAAACGATTGGATTTGACCCAAGTGACATAGGCCCACCAGTCGATTCCCGTCGCGCGGTCGATCCCCGCCAAATATTCGTCAATCAGCGGACGGTGCAGCGTCAATCCGAGATAATTGTCGAGCTCAGCAAGGTTTGAAAACAAGAGGACTTGCGCCATCACGAAACATGCCGCGGCAATCCCCTTGTCGCGATTTAGGGCGCGGTAAG
>CAYWHF010000379.1:0-3109 GCA_964457695.1 uncultured Methylocapsa sp. | reverse complement strand
TAAAACGATAATATTTACCCAGGCGAGCCGCACCATTTTTAACTTGACCCTCATCGATCTAATTTCGCACACAACAAGCAGAGCAATCTCTTTGGTGAACATTAATATGTAGAACATTTATATGTAAATGACAGTTAACCAAGATATTGCAGTTATTGCAATTGTGACCCACTGATGCCGCAAACATGGCCGCGACGCCGTCCTCGCCCCGGTATAGGCCCAGCTGCGCGTAAGCCGAAAAAGTCATATCTCATAGTGATCTGCCACAAACCGGTCGAGCAGGCGGACGCCAAACCCAGAACCCCAGCTTTGATTGATTTCACTCGCGGGCGCACCCATGCCGGTGCCCGCGATGTCAATATGCGCCCAGGGCGTATTGTTGACGAAGCGCTGCAAGAATTGCGCTGCGGTAATAGAACCGGCATGCCGGCCGCCCGTGTTTTTCATATCGGCGACCTTCGAGTCGATCATCTTGTCATAGGCAGGTCCTAGCGGCAACCGCCACAATTTCTCGCTGGTCGCCTCGCCTGCCGCAATAAGCCGCGAGCCGAGCTCATCGTCATTGGTGAACAGACCCGCGTGTTCTTGTCCGAGCGCAATAAGGATCGCCCCCGTCAGCGTCGCGAGATCGACTATGAGCTTTGGCTTAAACTCGTCTTGCACATACCAAAGCAGATCGGCAAGGACAAGCCGGCCCTCCGCATCGGTGTTGATGACTTCTATCGTCTGGCCCGACATAGATTTCACTATGTCACCCGGACGCTGTGCTGCGGGACCCGGCATGTTTTCGACAAGACCAATGACGCCGATGACATCTACATCGGCCTTGCGCTGGGCCAGCGCTTGAATGAGGCCCGTTACACAGGCGGCCCCGGCCATGTCGCCTTTCATGTCCTCCATTCCTGCGGCAGGTTTGATCGATATACCACCGGTATCGAAACACACGCCCTTGCCGACGAAAGCGATCGGCGGCGCGCTGCTATTGCCGGGCTCCTCCGTCCGTTTCGTCGCGCGCCAGCGCATGATCACCACGCGGCTTTCGCGCGCCGACCCCTGTCCGACCGCCAAAAGCGCGCCCATGGCGAGCTCGCGCAAGGCAGCTTCGTCGAGGACGGTCACCTCGACCCCAAGCTTTTCGAGCGCCGCCGCGCGATTGGCGAACTCTTCGGGGTAGAGAATGTTCGCGGGCTCATTGACGAGCGATCTTGCCGTCAGCACGCCAGCCGCCACAGCCTCGCCGCTCTTGGCCTGCCGGCGCACGGCAGCTGGGTCATCGACGGCCAAAGTGATATCGGCGCGGCCCTTCGGCTCATCGTCTTCCTTTTTTTTGGATTTATATTGGTCGAAGCGGTAGTCCCGAAGCCGTATGCCGAGGATGAAATCGGCCGCGGCACCGGCCGGATCCTCGAATGGTTGCGGGAGATCGAAGACAATAGATGCTTTTGTATCATTGCCGACTTTTCCCATGACAAAGCCGCCTAGGGCAGCAAAGTCCCGCGGCTTTGCCGGTAAGGTGTTTTTTGTCTTTCGCTTACCCCCTGTCTCCTTGGCCGCTCCAGCAGTGCCCACGACCAGCAGACGACCGGCCGCAAGGCCTGCTGGAGCCACGAGATCGAGTGCGGTCTTTTCCTGGCCCTTGAACTTAACGGCCGCAGCAGCCCTTTTTATGAGAGCTGCCCCTTGCTTACCGATGATGCGCAGTGTGGCCGCGCCAAAGACAAAATCCTTATCGGTGAAAACGACCAGTACATGTGCCGCCGTGGCCTTGCCATCAGACTCTTTCGGCGCAGCCTTCGTTTGAATGGGGAGCGAAGAGAGTGCGGCAAAATGTATCTTCGTTGTCTCGGCCATCGGTTCCTCGGTTGGACGGGGTTCGCGCGCTCGCCTATTATTACGATTGAAAACGCAATCCGTCTGTTCGTGTCTGCTCGCCAGCCGAAATACCGAATGCCCCTGATATATTACAAGCCAGCGCCAAGCCTTTTATGCCAATCTACGGGTTGGACAAGGAGCCGTGGACTTTCTCCTCTTGCCGCTTTTCTTTTCGTTATGCTGCACCGCCGCAGGGATGCTCAGAGCGTCCCGCGCGCCCCATCCTGTCGTCTGCGGACAGCAACCGGGACCGTGCCTGGGCTCGATAGTCTTTTTAAAACAATTGTATCTGCGAGAACCGGTCGTCCCTTGTTCATGCTCTAAAGCTCATGGTTGATGCCAAAAAACCGCCATGCCTTGTTGTTTGGGTCGCATTTCCGTAGCGCCGGAGGGCAAAAGCCAATGGCGCGGAAGGCGGAGCTGCTTGCGCTCAGCGCGGCGCCATGCGCTGCGCAGATGAACCCGCGATTGCGCACAGCATCTGGGAGTGGATCGTATCGCAAGGCTATTGAATAGGGAGATTTTGGCATGTGTCTCTTCCGGAGTGCGCGTTTCAGATCACGTCTGGCTGGCTTCTTCGGGCTGCCTTGGCAAGCCTCGAAAGCGATAAGTCTAAAGCCTGTTGCGCGCGCCTGCTGCTGAGAGCCTGATCCCCGCGATGATCGGCTGGACTCTTGCCCGCTATTTGTCCTTGCGATTTCTGCTGATGATCTCGGCGGTCTTTGTCTTGAACTCCGCCATGATCTATGTCGTCGATCTCGTCGAACTGTTGCGGCGCTCCGGGAACATTTCCGGAGTTTCCGCTGGCTATATTGCCTACCTCGCTTTGCTGCGCGCGCCCTCATTGTCGGAACAAATCCTGCCGTTTTGCGTATTGTTCGGAGCAATGGCAACTTTCCTAATGCTGAGCCGCAAGCTGGAACTGCTGATCGCCCGGGCCGTAGGCGTCTCAGTCTGGGGATTTTTGCTTCCCTCCGTTGCGATTGCAGCCTTCATTGGGATTGCCTCGGTCGTGGCGTTCAACCCTTTAGCCTTGCAGATGCAGAGCCGCGCCGAGTTGATTGAAATGCACATTTTCGGCGTCAATGGCACGAAGAGCGAGGACACGATTCTCGCGGTAAGGCCAAAAAGCATGGTTGGGGAGACGTTCATTAAGGCAGAGCCAATGTTGGCAAACTTACACGGGGTTTGAGCCATCAGGGCATGGCAAAAAACACCGAACAAACGGCATAGGGCG
>CAYWHF010000378.1:1620-3109 GCA_964457695.1 uncultured Methylocapsa sp. | reverse complement strand
GTGGGGAAGCCGCCCGGGCCGGGGACCAGGGCCGGGGTTTCGCGGTGGTCGCGGCGGAAGTTCGCAACCTCGCGCAGCGCAGCGCGAATGCGGCCAAGGAAATCAAGGCGCTGATCTCCGATTCGGCCAACAAGGTGGAGGCCGGGTCCAAGCTCGTCGACAGCGCCGGAAAGACGATGGAAGAGATCGTGTCCTCGGTGAAGCGGGTCACCGACATCATGGCCGAAATTTCCGCCGCGTCGCAAGAGCAAAGCGGCGGCATCGAGCAGGTCAATTCCGCGGTGACGCAAATGGACAAAATCACGCAGCAGAACGCCGCCCTTGTCGAACAAGCGGCCGCATCAGCCAAATCCATGGAGGAGCAAACAACTGCCCTCTCGGAGATGGTCGCCGTATTCAAGGTCGGCGAGGAGCACCGTGCATTCCGCAGCGGGGCGATAGCGCGTCCGATGCCGACCGGCAACCCCATCGTCGATGGGGCCGTTCGCAAAGTCTCTCAACCGGCACCGGCACGGACGACCCGGCCGGAAAAGCCGAAGGCTGGGGAGCCGGCCGCGGCCGGAAAACGCCGCGCCGCAGGCGGGAACGGATCGAACACCGCATGGAAGGAATTTTAGGCCGCCTTCCGGCAACGATCTCCTCCGGCAGGCGGCTCGCGATCTGCCGGAAGGACACAGCAAACAAAAACAGCGAGCGGCCGGCTTGGAAAGCTGGCCGCCTGGCAAATGTCCGGTCTTGCCACGTGAGTGCAACGTCAAGTGTTTGGCGCGTTCCTGTACGCCGCTTGATCAGAAATGCTTTTCTTGAGGGCAGGTCAATTCAATGCAAAACGAAGCGGAGCGGGAATTTGCCTTCAATGACCGTGATTTCGTAAAAATCGCCAAACTGGTCAAACGTGAGGCGGGAATCGTTCTCAGCGACCGCAAGCGCGATTTGGTTTATGGCCGTCTTTCGCGCCGTGTCCGGGCACTCGGGCTGACCAATTTCTCTGCATATTGCGCGCACTTGGAAGGCCCCGAGGGCGAAGAAGAAATTGGTCAGATGGTGAATGCCATCACCACGAATCTAACCGGATTTTTTCGCGAGCCGCATCATTTCGAATTTCTAGCAAAGGAGGTGCTCGGCAAGTTAATCAAAACCACGTCTCCCGCCGGTCGCCGTCTTCGAATTTGGTCGGCAGGATGCTCTTCCGGCGAGGAGCCTTACTCGATCGCGATGACGGTGCGGAATACGATTGGTAGGGACACGAGGTGGGACGCAAAGATATTGGCGACCGACATCGATACTCATATGGTTGCGACGGCGGAGGCGGGTCTATACGCTGCCGAGCGAAGCACATCGATACCGGAGGCGATGCGGCGTTATTTTGTGCGGCAAGCAGGCGGCGAACAGATCTTGATGGCGGATTCGCTCAAATCCTTGATTCGTTTTAGACCCCTCAACCTCTTTGGCGATTGGCCGATGAAAGGTCCGTTCGACGCGATCTTCT
>CAYWHF010000378.1:0-1610 GCA_964457695.1 uncultured Methylocapsa sp. | reverse complement strand
GGGGGGTAGGGACTTGCGCTATGCGGTCACACAGGATGTGCGCGACCTGCTCACTTGCCGCGGGGTAAACCGGAAGCGAACGCGGCCGATGAAAGGTCCGTTCGACGCGATCTTCTGCCGCAACGTCATCATCTACTTCGATACTGAGGCGAAACGCACTTTGTTTGACCGCTTTGCGGAAATGCTCGCGCCGGAAGGCTATATGTTCATTGGGCATTCCGAAAGTCTTTTCCAAATTTCCGACAGATTCCGTCTCGTTGGACGGACCATCTACCGGAGAGTGACATGAACCAGCAGCCCTCACGATTCCTGCGCCGTCCCAAAACCGCGGCAGATCTCGCCTTTGAGGACGATTCGGTTAAGCGCTACCGCGATCCGTCATTCAACGCCATCGCCGTCAAAGTGCATCCAGGAGAACACTATGTCACACGGTCCGATGAAGAAATGATCGTGACTGTGCTTGGATCGTGCGTTTGCGCTTGCATTCGGGATTCCACGGCCGGCGTTGGGGGAATGAACCATTTCATGTTGCCGGAAAGCCCAAATGGCAATTGGGGCGAGCACGCCTCGGCAAGTCTGCGCTATGGCAATTTCGCCATGGAGCGGCTCATCAACGATATTCTCAAATCGGGCGGCCGGCGCAGCAATCTCGAAATAAAGGTATTCGGTGGCGCCAATGTGCTTCGCAATGGCGCAACGATCGGGCATCAGAATTCGGATTTCATCGAGGCCTATTTGAAGGCGGAAGGCTTGCCCATCGCCGCGCAACACCTTTATGGCGAACTTCCGCGCCGCGTCCATTATTTTCCAATTACCGGCAAAGTCCTGATGCTTGAATTACGCCGGCAAGAGGATCTCGACCGCATAAGGATAGAGCAAACCTATCGCGATAGTCTCAAGCACGAGCCGGTTTCGGGCTCCATCGAGCTTTTTTAATGAGCGCACATCCAAAAAGACCAATTCGGGTCCTCATCGTCGACGATTCTGCGCTGATGCGGCAATTGCTGACCCATATTCTCGGAAGCGACAGACAGATCGAAGTGGTTGGCACCGCGCCGGATCCGCTGTTGGCGCGCGACAAAATCAAGGAACTCAATCCCGATGTCCTAACGCTCGATCTCGAGATGCCCCGAATGGATGGGCTCACTTTTCTCGAGAAGCTGATGGCGCTGCGGCCGATGCCGGTTCTCGTGGTATCGACTCTGACGCAGAAAGGAGCCGACGTGGCCCTGCGCGCGCTTGAACTCGGCGCCGTCGATTATGTGGCCAAACCCCGTGTCGACATTCAAAACGGTGTTTCCGGGCTTGGTGCAGAATTGATCGCCAAGGTCAAAGCCGCCGCCGTTGCCCGGATATCCGCCTGCCGGCGCGCCGAGACTTCTGCCAAGCCAATTGTCTTCGATCACAAGCTGTCGACTGAAGGCAGGATCGTTGCCATAGGCGCGTCGACCGGCGGCGTCGAAGCACTGCAGAACCTCCTGACTGCCTTGCCGCCCAATATTCCCGCGACATTGATAACCCAACATATGCCTCCGGGTTTTACCGCCTCCTTCGCCAACCGGCTCGATGCCCACTGTGCCATTTCCGGTAGTGCGGCTTAAGATGGCCCG
>CAYWHF010000377.1:0-3118 GCA_964457695.1 uncultured Methylocapsa sp. | reverse complement strand
TACAAACGGCTTCAGGATCGCATTCACGCCATGTATTTCGACAAGCTTGACGGCCTCGTCGACGCAGACCTTTTCGACAAAATTGACCTTTTGCATAACCCATTTTTGAGCAATAGTTGATTCGTTGCCGCCAACCGGGGGCGGCGATGAGATTTGATCCGGTCAAAGAGCTGAAAGGCGAAGCATTCCGGGGGCTTACGGGTGTCCGCAGCTGCACGTTTGAAGCGATGGCAGCGTTGCTTGGCGCCGCTAAGAGGGGGCAGAAGGCAGCCGGCGGCAAGCCCAACACGCTCAGCGTCGAAGACCAGCTTCTGATGATGCTCGAATATTGGCGCGAATACCGGACCTATTTTCATATCGGGCAAGGCTGCGGGATCAGGGAAAGCGCGGCGTACCGCAACATCAAATGGGCGAAAACACGCTGGCCAAAAGCAAAGCCTTTCGGCTATCGGGCCGCAAGCCCGTTGCTGCCAGTGACCGGGCGTTCGATGCCGTCTTGATCGGCGCAACCAAAACACCCATCGAACGGCCAAAAAACAACGGCGCTACGATTCGGGCAAGAAGAAGCGGCACACCCTGAAAACGCAACTCGCCAGCGAAAAATCAACGCGCCGCATTCTCTGCCTCGCGCACGAAAAAGGACGGCGGCACGGCTTCCGGCTGTTCAAGACATCGAAGGTGCGGCTGCATCCTGAGACGAAAGCCGTTGCCGACAGCGGCTATCAAGGCCCGCAGAGAGTGCACGCCGACATCGGCGATGCCGAAGAAGCGCAGCAAAAAGACTCCGTTGTCCGCAACCGGCAAGGAAAGAAACCGCGCCATCTCCAGCGAACGCGTGCCTTGTTAGAACGTCATCGCCATCTCTGCGCAGGCCTTTCCAACAAGCCGCGCTTGCTGGAACCTTAAGCCTGCTCCGCTCAAACGCCTCAAGATCATCGCCGGCCGTTATCGCAAACGCCGCCGCCGTTTCGGCCTGCGCTTCTTCCTTATCGCCGCAATCTACAGCATGGAGCTCGAAGCAACATGACGGTTATGCAAGAGGTCTATTAATCAATTCATAAATAACTAGACATTCACGCGGCATATCTGAGGGAAGATTTTTGGTGGAAGGAGGAGATTTTTTCTGGGTCATTTTGGAGTGGGCGCATCGATGATCGAACCTTACGCTTGAAGTCGTCCCTGCTGATGACGACCATGCGGCCAACAGCGGCGGCTTTCAAATGCTTCCACGCCAGCTCATCGGGCGGAGCGAGCCAGAGGCTCCGCTAAGCGAGGCTTAGGGGAGTGGCGAGCGGAGGGTTGCGATCAGGGGAATAAGGAGGGAGATAGAATAGTCGCAGCGATCCGTTCAGGCTTTCAACAAACGTTCTGGTTTTCGAGCGACATGGGCAGGTCCGCGATCGACGATCAGAAAGATCGCGCGGCGGGCTCCGGTGAGCAGGCGTTTCAGAAACTCGATGAAAACAGCGGCGTTGACGCCGCCTTGTTGTTTGATCATGAAGCGCATGTGACCGCGTGAGGAGATCGTTGAAATCAGACCTCATGCCGTGACGGGCGCCCGGGGTTTCAACAGTCGGCGTTTCACCTTTTTTACCCCAGCCGCGGCCGGCGTGATCGGACCTTATCTGCGCGGCGTCGCCGAAATATATCTCAGCCCCTTGTTGTTGCGCCATTTTCCTGATTTCGGATCATCCTTCTTCCGCCCTTGCTGAACCACAGCCTCGTTTCGCTCTTGCGCGGGATGCAACGGCTTCTGGCAGGTAAGGCGGAGTTGCGCCAGAAGCCGCCCCACCGACACCGCGCTCAAGACGATACGGAACTTGTCCTTGATCAACTTCGCGACCATCGCGCGCGTCCACAGCGCCAACGCGAACTTCAATTGCAGCGGGTTTTTCTTTGTCACCGTGTCGTAAACCCACCGCAGCTTCTTGCCGTCGCGCGTCGGCGGACGCCCAAACAAAGGTTTCGCCTTCAGCCATGAAAGCCGCCACGCCGGTCTCGCGCCAGCCCCCCGCATGCGGCCGACCGGCCGACCCCCAGAACGCCGGCGATGATCGCCGGGCTTTCGCCGTCTCGAACACGCTTCACCGCGCGCATGCGCATCTCTTCCAGCCTCTGATGATCCAGCTTTCGCGCGTCGTCTTCTCTCATGCCGGGAGACACTCAATCTCGATCCACGCAGTCAAGCAAAATATCGAATTACTTATGAACGGATTAAGAGACGCTGGGAATCCAGTTGGCGCCGAGGTTAGCGAGCTCGCCCAGCGATTGCTGGGCTTCGTTCATTCCCTCGCCGATGATCTTGCGCATCCAAGGGCGGCTCGGATCAGTTGCAAAGGCTTGCAGCTGTCCGATGTACCCTGGAAATATGTCGATATAGGTCGCGACCTCCTCGCCAATGATAGGAATCGCCAGCACCATCAGAACGCCGGCCCCGATGATGAACACGCTGATGATACCCAGCGCGGCAACAGCCCGGTTCAGCCCCAACCGCTTGAGCCGGTTGACAACCGGGTTCAGCAGGTAGGCAAGGGCAAATCCGGCCACAAACGGCAGCAGGATTTCGCGCAAAACCACGACCACCACGACAACGGCCGCCAGCGTGCCAATCCAGAACACGGAAGGCCGCACCGCGTTCATGACCTAACATTCCGGCGGCAGTGACGTTCATGCATGATGGCTTGCCGAGATTCTTGATTATTAGCCTGCGGGCGAGATTTGCTGATCGGTCCACGATGTCAATATCGAATTCGCGTAATTGGGAGCCCAGAAAGGCCGGGGACGCCACCGAGAGAACTCGGACCAAGATTCCCTTGATCTGGGTCGAACACCGCGCAGCCTCAGAACCGTTTGTTCTCCTCCGCGGAACAAGCTCGGCACGAGAACTGGGCCTGCCCGCGCCCGAAAGCTGCTTCTCGTGATCGTCTGGCACTCGAACGGCTCTAGGTCAACTTCGCCTCGGCATTTCACATATAGGGCATCTGGGTTAGCGGTTAAGCCTCCGTGGCACGGTCGACGCAGCAGGTCGAAATGTCCGCTCCTGGCGTAAATGCGACGTCAACTGATGTCCGCTGTCCCGCCGCTCCTGGAGCATGAGCGGACATACCGCTGCATTGTT
>CAYWHF010000376.1:0-3118 GCA_964457695.1 uncultured Methylocapsa sp. | reverse complement strand
GCGGGGTCGCAGCAGTTGCGGCGCCGGTGGTCGGCGACCGCGGCGCGAGTGTCGGCGTCATCGCCGCCCGCGGCCCTCAAGGCGCCTTGGGCGTCGGTTGGGGCGGCCCCTACGCCCGCGCCGTGAAAGACGCCGCAGCCCGATTGTCGGCAAGGTTGGGATTTCGCTCTTCCCCCTCGCCCTGGGGCGAGGGGGCAAGGGGGTGAGGGGGAGAGCCTTCAATCTCCGACGGGATCGGCCGCCAAAGGTAGCCAGCATCGTACGGACAACGCCGTCGCCGCTGACGCCGAGCGCGATCGATATTTGCGGATGATCCGAATGGCGATTGAGCGCCGTGGCTAGAGGCGAAGGTTTTCCCCCTCTCCCCCTGCCCCCTCGCCCCAGGGGGGAATTATCACCTTGACTGAACACTCTGGTTTTGGCATGATCCGGGCCTAGATGGAGCCGGTCATGCGCACTGTTGACCTTACCAACCCGATCTTCACGGACCTCGAAGCGGCCCGGAAGCATTTTGAGGCGATCCGCTGGCCGAACGGCGCGCATTGCCCGTTTTGTGGCGTGTACGATCGCGTGGCGCCGCTGGGTGGCACGTCCATGGGGCCGGGCTGGTATCACTGCAAGGACTGTCGGAAGAAGTTCACGGCGGCTGTGGGCACGATCTATGAGCGGTCGCACATTCCCATGACCAAGTGGCTTCTCGCGACGCACCTGATGTGCGCCAGCAAGAAGGGAATTTCGGCCCATCAACTCCACCGGATGCTTGGGCTTCCGTATAAGACGGCGTGGTTCATGGCCCATCGTATCCGTGAAGGGATGCGAGAGCTTAACCCGACGACGAAACTTGGCGGCGGCGGAAAGACCGTTGAGGCCGACGAGACGTATGTCGGCGGCAAAGAGAAGAACAAGCATCGCAGCAAGCGCGACTCCAAGAACATCGGCGGCATGGGCAAGGAGCCCGTGTTCGCTCTGGTAGAGCGCGGCGGGAAAGTCCGCTCGCAGCACGTCGAAGCGGTCTCTGCTGAAACTCTCCAGCCGATCCTCAGCGCTCAGCTTGACGCCGCTTCCGCGCTTATGACCGACGGCGAGGGGCAGTATCGCATTCTTGGACGCATGTTCGCGCGCCACGAAGCGGTCAATCATGGGATTGGCGAATATGTGCGCGGCGATGCCCATACCAACACGATTGAAAGCTACTTCGCGATCCTCAAGCGCGGCATCACTGGCACGTACCATCACGTCAGCCAGCAGCATCTGAAGCGGTATCTCGGCGAATTTGATTTCCGGTACAACGAGCGCTCCAAGCTCGAAGTTGATGACGTCAGCCGCGCGACCAAGGCCGTTCGCGGCGTGGTCGGCAAGCGGCTGACCTACAAACAACCTCACAGCCGAGAAGCCTAAGAAGCGCACGATCAGCGTTTCCCGGTGGGGGCCGATTTTGCGCGGACCCGACCCGCGCCAGTTGGCTTTCGGGTTTTTGAAGGACGACGACTGATGCGATGTTGCGGCGGGGTGTTCGCCATCCGGCGAATCACCTCGTCGCGTCGTCGCGCAGTTTCCTTTTCGTCGTACGCATCATCGCCTTTGTTGCTCATCAGTTTTTCACCGTGCTGTCGCAGAAGGGATGCGTTACCGCGGCGTTTTCGAGATCGTGGCTGCCTCCGTCCTGTTTGCGCTCCTTATGGTCGATGTGCATCGAGTTTCTGTGAATCATGGCTTTGCAAATCGAGCATCGGACGGCGCCAGGAAGGGCCTCGTCAAAGAAAGCGGCTGTTTTTATAGCGCGGCTAAACCCTTTCTTTCCATCACTTCGCTTTTCCTGTGGCGATGCCACAGTCAAAAAAGCGTAGTCGTTGTCGGCCGCAAGCCCTTCCAATACTTGAGCGGGCGATTTCGATGCAGCAAAGTCGCGATAGAGCCTCACAAATAGCTTGTAGAACCATTCGGAGCTGCGATCCCCGCTGCCGAACCTGTGAACGATCTTGCTGATAAAGTCTTTATGCTCGACCAGAAAATCTTCGAATGAACAACGTACCTTCGTGAAAGATTTAAGCGCATTGTCAGCTATCAATGATCCGATGAATCGGACGGCCCCGATGAATGTTGATGGCTGAAATGCGCCGCCCCGCGTGTAAAAATAGACGATTGGATGAATGCCGAGCGATCCTGGATGGTTTGTTGTAATCCGCTCGACGGCAGCGCTGACCTTATTGAGAAATGCCACCGTCTCGGCCCCGTTGTCGTCGGCCGCGAGCACGATGGGCTTTTTGCGCGGCGCGTCCGCAATCTGGATATCGTTGGCGTGATTAACTAGATCAAACACGAACGGCAGCGCGTTATACCCACGGCCAGCAACGGGAACATCCAAACTCTTGATGGGCAGGTCGCCTAAGGGCGGGTCGTATAGCGCGGAATGAATCTTCCGCCCCAGGTCTTCAATCGCGGCCCGTTTGTCAGGCTCGAAGCCACCCCAATATTTGTGGCCAGTCCCGGCGCGCACGATAGCCCGAGAGGCAATTGCACTAGGCGAATTGCGCGACCGGAGGATTGTTGTTTCAACACGATCAATCGGCGTTGCGGCTTGGTTGATTTTGAAAAACGAATCCTCGGCAGCCTTGGCGTTGCTCGCCGGCACCCACTGGGCGACTAACGAATTGGTGGCGAGTCGCCCAACCCGTTCTTTTACATGCGACGGCGCATTGGCGAGGTTCTTACTCGCACCCACGTATTCTGCGTAGCTCCCGAGTTCTGAATTGATCGCCTTTCTGGTTCTCTCCGCGATCTTTTTCTGCTCATCGGGGATCCGTCCCTCAAAATGAATCTGCGATTTCTTCCCATCGCCATAGTCGTTATGTACCCAGGCAAGAAGGGCGCTCATGCGGTGAGCGCCATCAATCAAGAAAACGTCCTTGCCGGACTGCCAAAGGATGACGGCGGGGATAAGATCGCCGTCAACGAAGGCCCGGACTAGGTCCTGAACCTTGGCGGGCGACCAATGGGCGGTTTCGCGCTGAAAATCAGGCTTTCTAAGCGCACTTAGGAAGAACCCTTCCTCAAGATGCCTAATGTCGATCTTCTCAAGGCGCGAAACATTCGGAGCACCGCTGTCTACCGCCAAATC
>CAYWHF010000375.1:0-3120 GCA_964457695.1 uncultured Methylocapsa sp. | reverse complement strand
TCGCATGGCTATGAATTGATCAAGGCGATCGAGGATCGGTTTGGCGGCGCATACGCGCCGAGCCCCGGAATCGTTTATCCGGCCTTGACGCTGCTCGAGGAACAGGGACTCATTCGAGTCGAGTCAACCGATGGGCCGCGCAAGCTCTATGCAATCACGCCGGAAGGCGAAACGGTGCTCGAACAAAACCGCGGGCTGGTCGAGGCGATTTTCGCCCGCATTGCGGAGATCAACGCACGCCATGGCGGTGGCCCGGCGCCGCAAATCCTTCGCGCGATGGAGAATCTAAAGCTCGCCTTGCGGCTGCGTGTTTCTCGGGGCCCGCTCAGTGCGGAGCAGGTTGCCAAAATCGCGAATGTCCTCGACGACGCTGCCAAAGGCGTGGAGGGGAGTTAACCACACCATTTGGATTGGGCAAGGAACGAGTGCTGCGCGACCGACCGGCCTCCGACTTTGGCGGCAAGGGTGAGAAGCGCCGCGCTTTCATGCTTGCTCAGCCGCACCGTATTGCAAAAGCGCGGCATTCTTCATGCCGGAAGCATTGGACCAGGTGATCGTTCACCATGCCAGTTGCCTGACAAAAGGCATAAACGACAGTCGGCCCGCAGAAATTGAAATCGCGGCTTTTTAGGTCCTTGGCGATGCGCTGAGAGAGCGGAGTTGTCGCGGGGATTTCGCTCATATCGCGAAAACAATTTTGCACGCTCTGGCCTTCGAAAAAACCCCAAAGATAGTTTGAAAAACCTTCGGCCTCTTGAATCTTGAGCCACGCGCGCGCCGATGCAATCGTGCCTTCGATTTTTGCCCGGTTGCGAATTATGCCGGGGTTTTGCAACAGCCGTTCGATCTTTTGAGGATTGTAGCGCGCGATCTTTTCGGGGTCGAAATTGTCGAATGCGGCGCGAAAGGCTTCGCGCTTGCGCAGAACCGTGATCCAGGAAAGCCCGGCCTGAAAACCGTCGAGCATCAATTTTTCATAAAGCGCCCGGTCGTTGCGCTCCGGCACGCCCCATTCCTGATCATGATAGGCAACATAGAGAGGGTCAGTGCCGGACCAAGGGCAGCGGGACGTGCGGCCGGCTTGCGGGTGCTGTGGCATCGGCTCCCTTTCAGCCCGGCGCCAAAATGGTGACGGAAAGCTCCCCGGCCTTTAGCTCGAAACCGGAAACTTGCGCTTCTTCCAGACGATCCAGCCGCATTGTCGCGAGCCCCTCGCTGCCTATAGTCGAACCGACCTGCCCGATCGCCACGTCACCGGCCATGATTTGCGTGCCTCGGGCTGGAGCCGGGCCGCCGAAGCGGATTCTTATGATGCGCTTGCGTGCCGATTTGCGGAATTCCACGCGGGCGACAACTTCCTGGCCGACGTAGCATCCCTTTTTGAAATCGACGCCATTTAAGAGATCGAGGTTTGCTTCATGAACGAAGGTGTCGCCATAGGCAAAATCGGCGCCGCCCTTCGGCACGCCCTCACCAATGCGGTGCGCTTCATAGTCCGTCTCGCCAGCATTTGCGATCTGCCGCAATGGGTCGCGTTTTGCGATCACGCGCAGGCCCATGTTTGGTGTCCGCATGTCGCGATAAATAATGCCCTCGATTCCTTCCCACAGGCCACCACCAAAGATCGCGGCAACAGCAAAATCTACGGATTTATCCGCGATTATGATGTTCGCTCGCATCTTGTGGAGATTCAGACGTTTGACGAGATCGCCCATCTGCTCCTTGAGACAATCGATGAGATAGCCTGTCTCATCTTTCAGCGGAACAACAAAAAAATCGAATAGCAGCTTACCCTGGGGCGTCAAAAGCGCGGAATAGCGGCTCTCTCCATTGGGAATATCAAGCACGCTATTCGTAATGAGCCTCTGCAGGAAGCCGGGCGCATCCGCACCCTTCACTGCGATAATACCGCGATCCTCAAGCAGGCAGTACATTCCGTGCGTCCAATCCCTCGACTCTTGCATTGCATCGCCGTAGATAAGCGAGCCACGGCAGGGCGCAAGTTACATCGTTTCGGACGGGTCAAAAATGCCGCAGAACTTCGACTTGATCTTGAAGGGCGGCAGTTTGGTCGATCACAACGGGGTGAGCACGCGCGACATCGGTATTTTGGGCGGAAAAATTGCCCGGCTCGGCGATCTTTCCCGCGCGAGCGCGGGCGAGACGATCAATGCTACCGGCCTCCACGTCTTGCTGGGCGTCATCGATACGCAAGTGCATTTTCGCGAGCCGGGCCTTACCTACAAGGAAGATCTTGAGACCGGCTCGCGCGCTGCGGTTCTTGGCGGCGTTACTGCTGTCTTCGAAATGCCCAATACCGATCCTCCAACGACGGGCGCAGAGGCGCTTGCGGATAAAATGGCGCGGGCACAGGGCCGCATGCATTGCGATTACGCGTTTTGGGTCGGCGGAATGGCGGATAATTGGCGCGACATTGCGGAACTCGAGCGGCTGCCGGGCGCCACCGGAATCAAAGTTTTTATGGGCTCGTCGACCGGCACGCTGCTTGTCGCCGAGGATGCCGGAATCGCCGCCATCCTCGGGCAAACAAAAAGGCGCGCCGCTGTTCACAGCGAGGACGAATTCCGGCTAAACGAACGCAAGGAACTGCGCTTGCCAGGTGACGTCTCCTCGCACCCGGCCTGGCGGGACGAGGAGGTGGCGCTGCGCGCGACCCAGCGGCTGTTGCGCATCGCGCGGCAACAGCGCGCCTTAATTCATGTGCTCCATGTCTCCAGCGGCGAGGAAATGGATTTTTTGGGGGCGCATAAGGATATTGCGAGCGTCGAGGTGACGCCGCAACACTTGACTCTGAGCGCGGAGGATTATCCGCGGCTTGGTTCAAAAATGCAGATGAATCCTCCCATCCGCGACGCAGGCCAGCGCGAATGTTTATGGGTCGCGGTAGAGCAGGGCATCGCCGATATTTTGGGCTCCGATCACGCGCCCCACACTCTGGAAGAGAAGGCAAAACCTTACCCTCAAAGCACACCCGGAATGCCCGGCGTGCTGACGGTTGTACCGGTCATGCTCACTCATGTAAACAATGGGCGCCTCTTCCTTTTACATTTTGTCCGATATGGTGGCCGGGCCCCCAGCCGGCACTTCGCGATTGCGAGG
>CAYWHF010000374.1:0-3156 GCA_964457695.1 uncultured Methylocapsa sp. | reverse complement strand
CGGGCGAGGTCGACGTCTCGTCAACCCCGGGCGGCGTATTACCTTACAAAACACCGGTTTCCCCGGTTCCTCCGGGCAGATCGTCGTAGCGGAAGGCCGTCCGGCTTACGCAACGGCAACCGAGCGTCCTGTGCGCTTTCAGCGCCAACTCTTGAACAGTTTGGTAAATAAATCCTTTAAGTTTTGCCGGGAGGACGTGAATGGAGCCCCCTTTTGCGTATTTTGCCTCATAGTCGTACCAGCCCCCGCCGGAGGCACGTATCTCTATGACATCATAGGCTTTTTCGCCGATAACGGCGCAGGTCAGCTCGCGTCCGGCGACGTAGCGTTCGACTAATACGGCGTCGCCATAAATCCAATCTTTCATGGTTAATTCTAGCGGCGGGGTGCTTGCGCCCTCGCGGACGATCAGAACACCTACGGAAGAGCCTTCGTCGAGCGGTTTTATGACGTAAGGGGGCGCAATGACGTGGGTTTTCGCCGCCGTAAAACGGTCTGTTGTCACGCCTTCGGCAATGGGAATGTTGGCGGCCCTAAAAAGTTCCTTGGCCCGGTCCTTGCGCATGGCGAGCGCCGAGGCCAGCACGCCCGAATGCGTATAAGGAATGCGTAGCATTTCCAAAATACCCTGCATGATTCCGTCTTCGCCGAATCGGCCGTGCAGGGCATTTAGGGCAACATCGGGCTTAAGTTTTGCGAGCACCTCGGCAATGTCGCGGTCGACATCGAGCCGCGTGACCTGAAAACCTTGCGTCTCCAGCGCCTTCGCGCAGGCTTCGCCTGAACGAAGCGAAACCTCGCGCTCTGCCGACAGGCCGCCCATGAGGACGGCAACATGTTTGGTCATGATGGGCTCATTTGATTGTTGTCGCCCGCTCCAACGCGCCGCATGTCGCAGGCAGGCAAAACATCGTTCGGTTTCTGCATGAGGAATTGTTTCTTCTAACGTGCCTTCTCCGGTAATAGGCGCCGCTTGCGCCATTCGCAATGTAGCCAGTTGCCAAGCTCAACGCGGTTTCCGATCTCGACGGCGCAATGGACCTCGATGTCGTCCTGCGCAACATGGAGCAGGCAGCGCCGACCAATCTCGTTCTCCTGGACGCCTGCCGCGATAATCCCCTCGCCAAATATGTCGCGCTGCCTGTAACCGGAGAGGCATCGCAAGGAATTTTGCGGCGGCTGCGCGAGGCTGGCGCGCTCAAACCGTGGGGCGCCATCGTTTATGCCCGAAAGGAGAAAAAATGGGGCATGTCGTGGTCGCAGGGCCCCCGCCAGGCGGCCGTCGCGAGCGCCCGCACGACCTGCGGCAGCCCAGAAAAATGCCCGTGGAGATCAGCTTTTTCGGGACGGCGTGCGGCGTCTTTGCCCATTCGAATGCAGGTTATGCCTTCGTCGCCGGCAGTTCGATTCAACAGGCGAAGGAAGCCGCGCTCTTGGAACTGCGGCAAGCGGGGCCGATCCTGCCGGATCGTCGCCGCGGTCTGCGCCGACGGCGCCGAGCGCTGCGCGGCACGGTAAAGTAGGAGCGAGACGAGGTCTCGTTGTGAATTGTTTTCGAGCGGCAAGCCACAAAAATCTCTTTGCCAAATGTAGACGGATGACCACCGTCACGATGGAAGGCGGCAAGGATGCGCGCTCCCGAGGTCTCCAAGGAATCAGTCTTGCGGCAGCCGCTGGCGCCGCCTGTCGTGCGGATTCTGGAAGGCAATGGCGGAATGGCAAGCGCAATAAGGCCCCTGCCCAATAATCTTCTTTGCGCCGCAAAAACGGAAGTCAGGCTGAGCGGGGTCGCCGATCGGCCAGCGGCACATCGATTCCCGCAGGTCCAAAATGGTCACGGGCTCGGATATCGGCACCACAACTTCCCTGGCCTTTTGCGGCGCAGGCACTTCGATCACGAGGGGGTGCATCTTGAGCGCCGTGTTGCCGACAATATGCGTGCTGGCGGCATGCCGTTGGGCCGCGCGGCGGGCCGGCTTATTGGAGGGCGAAGAAGGCACATTTCCCCCCGCCGCCTTAGGGCTGCGGCCCGAAAGACCAAGCCGGAAAACCTTGCCGATCACCGCATTGCGGGTGATCCCATTGGCAAGCTCGGCGGCGATGCGGCTTGCGCTCCACCCATCGAGCCAAAGCTTTTGCAACAGCTCTATTCGTTCATTGGTCCAGGACATCGAGGCCTCCAAGGATCATAGCTATCCGAACCGGTTGTCTTGCGGGGTACTGCCTATTGCGAACGCACGCGACAATCCCAACTTGCGGGGTAATCTTATTACAAATTGCAAACCAAAACTATAAAGCGGCATAGGCACCACACAGTTTAGGGCACGACAAAAGTTTCGAACTCACCTGCATCCAAAATCGCTCACCCGGCACGCTCCAAGCTATACTAGCGATTGGGGGTGAGGCAAGTAGCCCAACAAGCGGCAAACTGTTTTCAACAAGTGCTTACGCAAAAACGCGCGACGCTCAACGAGCTTCGAAACGGGCGCTGGCATCACTTCAATTTATCATACGCAAGCAGACGAACAAAGAAATCGGTCAACATCCTTTCGCCTCCGGCGCGCCTATTTCTCCGGCGCAGTCTGCCTTTGCATCCTGTGACTTCGTACGCAGCCGCGATACGAATGTTTTTTTATGCAACCATGGCCTTCAGACGCATTGGCTGATCCCGCCGGATACAGAGACGAGAAGCTTGCCAAGGATCGTTTTTTCGGTTGAAAACCCCAAAATTCGCGCCGCATGGACCACAACCGGCAAAAATTATTGCTAGGTGAGCTTGTCCCGGGCTGGCCCCCGAACTCGCAAACCAGCGGCGCAGTCACGCACAATTTGCTGCCGCGCCAAGAATATGGGCGATTTTCTGTGAAAGACTGCTCTATCGTGCCCGTGGATAGCTTTTGCCGGTCCTATGACCGTGGCGAAAATGGACATTTTTTCCGCGCGTGACCGCGCAAGAGTGGTTTTCCTTGGCAGTAGCGCCCCCGTCTAGAACCGTTGCGCAAGGTAATGCCTTCCTTTACAAACGCGGCAATTCGAGGACACAAGATGACCGATAACGCGGAAGAACTTCCCAAATCGATAGGGGAACAAGGCGCCGTCCCGCACCCCTTCCAGCCTGAATTGCGTCAGGCCGAAGTAACCCGGGATGGCAGCACC
>CAYWHF010000373.1:0-3157 GCA_964457695.1 uncultured Methylocapsa sp. | reverse complement strand
GTTACACGCTCGGCCATCTTCATGTCGACTTCGCCGAAAATCAGGACCGTGCGCGATTTGAACAAAGCGTTCTGCACCGGCGTCGACTGTGGATCAGGCGCCTTCTTTTCGCTCTTTTCGTCTTCTTCGTCATCAAGTCGGCGCAAGGCAATGCTCCTGGAACGTTCGAATCCCAACCTCATACTAGCCGCGGGACGCATAGGAGCAAAACGCGTCACAATGCGTTAACAGCCGCACGCATTGTGGGGCCAATTTCACTGTGCAAAGCGAGATCGGCGTAGGGGTCCTGCTCGGTTGGTTCACGATTGACGATCACGAGCCGTGCTCCATTCCGTTTCGCGAGCAGTGGAAAACCTGCCGCAGGGTAGACAACGAGTGAGGATCCGAGCACGACAAAAAGATCGCATTCCAGCGAGGCGCGCCTCGCCCTTTCCATTTCCAGTTCAGGCATGGCTTGACCAAACGAGATGGTCGCAGTTTTCACGATGCCGGCGCAAGCTGGACAATCAGGCGGATCACCATGCGCCATGAAATGGGAATGGATGTCGGCGATCTCCATCCTTTGACCGCAATCCAGGCATTTCGCAAAGCGCGTATTGCCGTGAAGCTCGACGACGAGTTCTTCGGGCACGCCTGAGTCTTGATGCAGATTGTCGATGTTTTGCGTAATGACGTGACTGACGACTCTCTGGTGGACGAGTTTTGCAACGGCGGCATGACCCGCGTTCGGCTTCACGGATTTCCAGGTCCCCTCCATGTCAAATCGGCGCCGCCAGCTTTCACGCCTCGCTTCCGGCGATGAAATGAATTCGTCAAAATTTATGGGCATCATGCGAGTCCAAATCCCGCCGGGTGAACGAAAGTCGGGGATGCCGGACTCCGTGGAAATTCCGGCGCCGGTGAAGACCACTGCACGTCGCGAAGTCCGCAGCATGGCTGCGAGTTTGGCACCGCCTTCCTCGAAATCAGGTTCTGTTGCTTGCATGGGATCACTTGGCAACGGCGGACGTCCGCAACTCTATAACGTCAAATCACGAACGCGTCACTGACCGCGTGCAGTCGATCGTGCTAAGGTTGGCCAACAGGAAGATGGAGGAAAAAAATATGAAGAAGTTTGTCTATCTCTACTTCGGAGGTAATCCGCCGAAGTCTGCTGAAGAAGGCAAGGCCGTAATGCAGGCCTGGATGAGCTACTTTGCGAAAATGGGCGACAAGATCGCCGATGGCGGAGCACCGATCGGTCCTCAAAAATCGGTCGGAAATCATCAGTCAGTCCGGATCGGCGGATACTCGATCGTCAATGCCGCCAATCTCGACGAAGCCGTCGCGCTGACCAACGGTCATCCGCACATCATGTCCGGCGGTTCCATCGAAGTGTGCGAGACGATGCCCATTCCAATGTAGCAGGGCACGACTGGTGAGGTGGGCTTGGCGCGCCCTAGGGGAGTCGAACCCCTCTTGCAAGAATGAAAATCTTGAGTCCTAACCGATAGACGAAGGGCGCCGCGGGCCGGGCTATAAAGATGGATCTGATGCATTGCAACCTTTTGTTGGCAATGGTCGCAGACCGCACCTAATCCGCACGCAAGGCTGCGTCCTCGATTTCCAGTTGGACGCGTCTTCGGCCGTTCCATAGATCCGCCCGAAGCCGTCCGACTGCATGAATCGAGCGTCCTCGTGCCGAGAGCAGACCCGCGCCCAATTCGGTGCCAACGGCCCGGAAGGCGATCGCGTCAAGAACAGCACCGTCGCCGCCCTCTAAGCGCAATCTGAGATGCGAATTTCCAACTATGTCGACGAACCTGACTCGAGCGTCGGGTATCACAACAATGGGTTCGGAATTTCCGGGACCAAAGGGGCCGGCGTACGCGAATTCGTCGACCAAGCCAGCGGTCGCTCCTGCCGGTGAAATGACCACATCGATTGTCACTTCCAGAGGCGCGAGCGAAGTGGCCGACCGCGCAATTCGTTCGACCAGAAACTCGTTGAACGGACTGACTTGCGCGGGTCGCAAGGTGAAGCCGGCAGCCATGGCGTGGCCCCCACCGCTGTCCAGGAGCCTTTGCTCGCGCGCCGCGCGCACGGCCGCGCCAATGTCAAAGCCGGCAATGGAACGGGCAGAGCCGCGTCCGATCTCGCCCTCAAAGCCTGCAACGAACGCCGGTTTGCCGAAGCGGTCCTTCAGCCGGCTTGCGATAATTCCGACGACCCCTGGGTGCCACCCCTCGTTGGCGACGAAGATGAACGACGCGTTCGCCTGGCTCTTCGACATTGCGACAGCTTCGTCCAGAATGGTCTTTTCTATGGCTTGCCGCTCGCGGTTATGTCCATCGAGACTGGTAGCGTACCCTCGCACGCGTTCTGAATCGGCAGTGATCAACAGGTCGACGCCGAGACCGCCGCGTCCGACCCGCCCCCCCGCATTGATCCGCGGACCGAACGCGAAGCCCAGATGGTACGGCGTGAACGGCGGCGAGATACCCGCTATATCCGCCAGCGCCGCTAGGCCGGGTCGATCAAGCTTTGCCAATCGAGAGAGCCCAGTTCGAACGAATGCCCGATTGACGCCGACCATAGGCACCACATCACAGACGGTCGCCAGGCCGACCAGGTCAACATATTTCAGCAGATCGGGTGTCGGGATTTTCTTTGCCGCGTACCAGCCGCTATCACGAAGCATTCGATTCAATGCCACCACAAAAAGAAATGTGACCCCGGCGGCGCAAACGTGGCCCAAGTTTGACGTGTCGCCAGGCTGGTTCGGATTCACATGCGCCATTGCCGGCGGGACAATTTCGACTGCGTGGTGATCCAGGACAACGACGTCGAGCCCGGACTCTTTTGCGGCTGACAAAGCTTGAACGGCACCCGCCCCGCAATCGACCGTAATGACAACTGCCGCGCCCTCGCCTTGCAACTTTGCCAAAGCCGCCGCGGTTGGTCCGTATCCCTCGGTCTGGCGATCGGGGATATAAATGCGAGGTGGCGAGGAAACGGAAGACAAGAAGCCAGACAGAATAGCGGCAGACGAAGAACCGTCGACATCATAGTCGCCGAAGATTGCTATTTTTTCTCCGGTTTCAATTGCAGCTCGAACGCGCGCGACGGCCCAATTCATGTCTTTAATCCCGCGGTCATCCTTGAATTGAAGTTTACC
>CAYWHF010000372.1:0-3159 GCA_964457695.1 uncultured Methylocapsa sp. | reverse complement strand
GGGTGTTGCGGCCGGCATTCGTCACATAGGCGTGGTTCCCGTCCAGGGTGACGGCGCCCCCAACAGGGTTTGTCCCCACCGCGACCGTGGCCACCACCGTTTTGCTGGCGGTGGCGATCACCGAGACGGTGTTGTCGCCTGCATTCGTCACATAGGCGTGTGTGCCATCCGGCGTGACGGCGACCCTCTCCGCGAAACTTCCCACCGGGATCGTGGCCACCACCGTTTTGGTGGCGGTGTCGATTGCTGAGACAATATTCGACTCTCTATTCACCACATAGGCGAAGGGCGCCGCCGCCGCGGGTTGAGCGCCGAAGCCTGAGGCCAGCGCTAGCGCCCAGCACAGAACCGCAAATCTCCGCGCCCGCGACGCCATGCCAATTTTGCTGTGACTGCGTTGCATAAGAACCCCCTTGTCCTTTCATGCCCAAATCGAGCGGGGGGCCTTATACTTTGATTCACACCCTTCCGCGTCCCCTTTTCAGGGGATGCCGCGCGCTGCTTCATTCCCCAACCGGACAAAATCACCTGTCCTACGCCGGCTTGCGATGACGAGTGGCGATCAAAAAAAGGCGGCCACAGGCCGCCTTTTTTTGAAGCAACTGTCTCGAAAACTCAGCGTTTCGAGAATTGGAAGCTGCGGCGGGCTTTTCTTTTGCCGTATTTCTTGCGCTCGACGATGCGCGGGTCGCGGGTCAAAAAACCTTCCTTTTTGAGCACGGGCCGCAGATCGGGCTCGTAATTGACGAGAGCCTTAGCAAGTCCGTGGCGCACGGCACCCGCCTGGCCCGAGAGCCCGCCGCCCAAAACGCTGATCGCAAGATCATATTGACCGTCGCGCTTGGCCGCGGCAAGCGGCTGCTGCAGGATCATTCTCAGCACGGGGCGCGCAAAATAAGTTTCGAGCGGCTTGCCGTTGACAATGGCCTTTCCCGGGCCCGGCTTGATCCAGACACGGGCAACCGCATTTTTGCGCTTGCCGGTGGCATAGGCACGGCCTTGGCCATCGAGCTTTTGCACATAATGCGGAGCCGCCGCCTCGGGAGCCGGCGCGCTTGTTCCCTTCAAATCCTGCAGCGAAGATAAGATCTCACCCATGGTCAATCGTGCCTTGCGTTCTTGCGGTTGAGGCTCGCGACATCGAGCGGTATTGGCTGCTGCGCGGCATGAGGATGTTCGGCCCCCTTGTAGACACGCAGATTGCCGAGCTGCTTGCGCCCGAGGGGTCCACGGGGGAGCATGCGCTCCACCGCTTTTTCGACAATACGCTCGGGAAAGCGGCCTTCCAAAATGAACTTCGCCGAACGCTCCTTGATGCCGCCGGGATAGCCGGTAAAATGATGGTACACTTTCTGTTCGCGCTTGCGTCCGGTCAGCACGATCTTTTCGGCATTGACGACAATGACATTGTCGCCATCGTCCATATGCGGGGTGAATTGCGGTTTATGCTTCCCGCGCAGCCGCAATGCGATCAGCGACGCGAGCCGCCCGACGACAAGCCCTTTGGCGTCTATCAACAACCATTTTTTCTCGATATCCGCCGCCTTGGCGGAATAAGTCTTATGAAACATTTGGGATTCCAAACCGCAATAGCGCAAAGTCCCGTCCGGGCGGGGCTCGAAAGGTCATCGGCGCTTCTTTTATGTATGGAAGCGTTTTGCGTCAAGCCCGCCTGTTGGTCTGAAAATTATGTCAGCACATTGCACGCAATGCGCAAAGAGCGGTACGGGCACGCGCCGCTTTCGTTAGAAAAGTCCAGTCTGACCACGGATATAAACGGTGAGCGAAGAAATCGATAGCTTTTTGCGCGACATTTTTTTGAGCGTCAAGACGATCGCAATGGTCGGCGCTTCGGACAAAACGAGCAGGCCTTCCTTTGGCGTTTTCGAGTTTCTCCTCTTACATGGCTATCATGTGATAGGCGTCAATCCGAAGCTTGCAGGCGAGAGCGTCCACGGCGCGGTCTTTTATGGATCATTGGCGGAGGTTCCGGAGCCAATCGATATGGTGGATATCTTCCGCAACTCGCAAGCGGCAGGCGACGCCGTCGACGAGGCTCTTGCGCTCGATCCAAGACCAAAAGTCATTTGGATGCAGCTCGGGGTCCGCAACGAGGTGGCGGCGTCCCGGGCGCGCGCGATTGGTGTGAAGGTTGTCATGGACCGCTGCCCGGCAATCGAAATCAAGCGCCTGGCAATCACGAAAGGATAAGAACACCGGACACCGGCTAACGCGCTTGCGAAAGCGCCTGCGCATGCGCCACTGCCATTCCGAGCACGATCATCGCAAAGGCCTGATGCAGCAGCCCCGCCCACAGCGGGACCACAAGGACCAATGTTGCGATGCCGATTGCAACTTGCGCGGCGGCAAGCCCCGCAACGGCGCACGCGCGCTTGAGCGCCCGGCTTTTTGCCGCCACGCGCGATGTATAAAACGCCTGAACGAGCGTCAGCGCCAAAAGCGCATAAGCGGTCATCCGGTGCTGGAATTGGACAGCCAAAATATTGTCGAGGAGATTCCGCCAAGGCGGAGCGAGGAAAGTCAATTTATCTAAAGGCGGCCAAAAATAACCGTCGATCAACGGCCAGGTGTTGAAGGCTCGGCCCGCGCGAAGGCCGGCGACAAGGCCACCAAACGCGATCTGCAGGAGCACGAGTAAGACCGTCGCCGCCGCAAACCATCTGAGGCCGCGAAGTTTTGCCGCCGCTATTTCTGTCGCACCCCGCCGAAGCGAGCCGGCCACCCAAACCAGGGCGGCGAAGGTCATCGCTGCGAGCAATAGATGAATGGCAAGCCGCTCCTGCGCGACTTCGACCCGGTCCGCTAGGCCGGATTTGACCATCCACCAGCCGACAAATCCCTGCAGCCCGCCAAGGGCCAATATTCCGAGTAGCTTCGGTTTAAAGCCTGGCGGCAAAAGTCCTTTTGCCCAGAAATAGATTAAAGGAACGGCCATGACGGCGCCGATCAAGCGGCCCAGGAGACGGTGGCCCCATTCAAAAAAGAAGATGAATTTAAAACCCTGCAAATCCATATTTGGGAAGAGTTCGGAATATTGCGGGATCTTTTTGTAATTTTCGAATTCGGCGAGCCACTGAGATTGATTCAACGGCGGAATAACGCCCGTCAAAGGCTTCCATTCGGTGATCGAAAGGCCGG
>CAYWHF010000371.1:0-3179 GCA_964457695.1 uncultured Methylocapsa sp. | reverse complement strand
ACGAAGGAGACCTAGGCGAGTCGCTCTATCTGATCTTGTCAGGCTCGGTGGAGGTCGTGCGGCTGACTGAGGACGGAACCGAGATTTGTCTCGCCATCCTGAACACGGGAAATTTCATCGGCGAACTCGCCATCATCGATGGCGGACCGCGATCGGCCTCAGTGCGTGCGAAAGAGCCCACTGAGGTATTCGTGATTATGCGTCGCGATTTTCTGTCGCTGGTTGCAAAATCTCCTCAGCTGCTGCCCGGCTTGCTCCTCGGACTAAGCGGCAAGATGCGCCATACGAACGCTCAGTATTACGAAGCGGCAATTCAACAAAACAAGCTACGCGTGGAGCAAGAGATTAACCGCCTGCGATCGATGGGTGAGATGATTGCCGGCCTCGCGCATGAGATCAACACTCCACTCGGCATTGTAAACCACGCCGCCAGTATCATCGCGCAACGGATAAACAGCGAAACGCCAGACGCAAAAGACGATATACGCGAAGCATCGAAGCTCATTCAGGATGGGGTGGCCAGGGCGGACAAGCTGGTGAAGACATTCAAAAATCTCTCCGCCAGCCAGGTCAGCGATTCCAAGGCAATCGTGAACGTTCGCGCGCTGATCGATGAGTGCGTCACATTATATGGGCTAAAAGCGCGCGCCTCCCAGCTAAAGATCAACATCGCCGATCAGCTGGCCCAAGGCGATGGACAGTGGGAAGGCTACCCAGGACATTTCTCTCAGATCATCCTGAATTTGTTAACAAACGCCGACCGCTACGCCTATCCGGAAGGCAAGGGCGGCGAGGTGCGGATTGTGCTCGCGGGCGATCCGGGCGCTTATCTTGTGACCGTGATGGATTTCGGGCGGGGTATCGCAGCCGAAGATTTGCCGCGCATCTTCGATCCCTTCTTTACGACAGGGCGCTCTTCCGGCGGCACCGGACTCGGGATGGCGATTGTGCGCAATCTCGTCACTTCATCCCTTCACGGAGAGATAAAGCTTGAATCCGCGCCGGGAATAGGGACGGCGGTTAAGCTTAAAATTCCGCGAATTTGCCCATGACACGCAGGCTTCAAGCATGATGCGGGCGCCCAGCAACATGTTAGAATAGCGATCAGCTATTGCCGATCTTCGCCGGCTGTGGCACGCCATTATGCGCGAAAGTGGTTCAAGCTAGCCCCGGATATGGGAAACACTCGCGAAACAAGATCCGGCGAGGCGGGGCGGCATTTCGATATCTGCGAGATGCTGGCGAGCCGCGAAGCCGAGCGCTACGGCCTGCACAGCAAGCATCTCAACGAGATGATGGTGCGCGTTTTGCGCACGCTCGGCTTCGATGTTGGCTTTCAATCCGGCCAAGGGCAATATTTGTTCGATCGCTCCGGCGAGCGCTATCTCGACCTTTTGAGCGGGTTTGGTGTTGTCGGGATCGGCCGCAATCATCCTTTGGTCCGTGAAAGATTAATGCAGGTTCTTGCATGCGATCTAGCCAATCTTGTGCAGATGGATGTGTCCTTACTTGCGGGTCTTCTCGCCGAGCGCTTGCTCCGATTTGTTCCATTTCTCGATAAGGTATTTTTTGCCAATTCCGGTTCTGAGGCGGTCGAAGCGGCGATAAAATTTGCGCGGCGGGCCACGGGACGCCCTGGCATCGTCTATTGCGATCATGCCTTTCATGGCTTGACCTGTGGCGCCTTGTCGGCGAACGGCGACGAGATCTTCAGGCAAGGTTTTGGCCCGTTCCTGCCGGGCTTCTCTTCCATTCCGTTTAACGATCTTGCCGCCCTCGAAAAGGCCTTGTCGGGGCGAAATGCCGCAGCCTTTCTTGTCGAGCCCGTCCAGGGAAAGGGCGTCAATCTGCCGGACGATCTTTATCTTCGTGGTGTCCAAACGTTGTGCCGCAAATACGGAACCTTGTTTGTCGCCGACGAGATCCAAACGGGGCTTGGGCGGACCGGAAAATTTTTGGCCATCGAACATTGGGGCGTCGAGCCCGACATGGTTTTACTCGCCAAGACGCTTTCCGGCGGTCACGTGCCGGTTGGCGCGGTCTTAACCCGCAAGGCGATCTTCGACAAGATCTTTGACCGCATGGACCGGGCGGTGGTTCATGGCTCGACTTTTGGCAAGAACGATCTTGCCATGGCGGCAGGCCTCGCGGCGCTGGAAGTGATCGAAAATGAACGGCTCGTTCAACGCTCCGCAGAGCTTGGGACAAGGCTTGTTGCCGCCTTTGAAGCGATGGCGCAACGCTACGAGCTCGTGCGGACGGTGCGCGGACAAGGGCTGATGATTGGAATCGAATTCGGGCCCCCGAAATCGCTAAAACTTAAGGCGGCCTGGACGCTCCTCGAAACGGTCAACATTGGCCTGTTTTGCCAGCTCATAACCATTCCCTTGTTCAAAGATCACAAAATCCTGTGCCAGGTTGCGGGCCACGCAAGCCATACGATAAAATTGCTTCCGGCCCTGGTCATCACGGAAAGCGATTGCGCCTGGATCGAGCAAGCTTTCGATGCGGTGATCGCCGAGAGCCATCGCGTGCCCGGCGCGGTTTGGTCTTTGGGCAAGACGCTCGCCGACCACGCGATGAAGGCTTATGCGGCAAAATAAGCCCGCTGCGACCCCGCCAGCGCGAACAAAGGACGCCGCCACCGTTTGCCCAAGATCCCACTGTGGATGCCCCTTGCCGGGAAAATAGGAAAGCGTATATTGCGTGGCTGGGCGGTGTGCCGGTCAAGGGGACGGGTCATGCGGAACCGTGGCGCCTTATCAATTTCGATGTTGTGGCTTGCGCTGAGCCTGCTTGGCTCGCCGCCGGCTAATGCGCAAGCGCCCGCGGACCCTCTTCAAAATCAACCATCCCAACAAGCAGCGCAATCATCAGGCGCATCGGCGTCAGGGAATCCAGGGCAAGCTGGGCTCGCGCCGGGCCAACCAATCGCTGGCAATGATTCCTCGGCGTTCGGAAATGACGCCAAATATCCGCCACCTCCACCGCCGCCGCCGTTGCCTCCGGCGCAGACTCCAACAGTGCTAGAACAGACTAAGGCAGGACTGAGCGATAAATGGGAACAGACCAAGCTTTGGTTCAACGATATTGACCATCGTAAGGATCTCACCTGGGCGTTAACTTTCGCTTTAGCGCCGCTGTTGCCGGGAGCCATCAACAAGTGGTCCGAAGCTGTC
>CAYWHF010000370.1:0-3186 GCA_964457695.1 uncultured Methylocapsa sp. | reverse complement strand
AGAGGAAGGAAAATAACGCGTAGAGGAAGTGTGCCGCCCCATAGACGCGGCAACTTTCAAGGTCATGTCTGCTGCCAACAGAGATGTTGAGGTGCTCGCCAAGGAAGCCCCGCCGCCTCAAGCGCTTCGACCAGGATTTCTCCCCGCGCGGGCTTTTAGGGAGCGTCATTCAAATTATTCGGCTGAGGGGCATGCTGGCTCGGCGATTTCGCCTCCCGGCACCAAATTGGCCTTGATGACCGCCTCGGCTCTTGCATTTGCATTTCGTACATCGTCCGAAAAAATCGCGGTCTCATATTCTTTGGTGGATGTTTCCGTCAGCGCGGCATTCGGCGATACATTGGTGTCGCGGATATCGATCGCGGCGACGGTCGATAGGCCAGGCCTAAGCGGCTCTTTCAGGACCTCGTCCCCTCGTAAGCCGATGCGCACGGGCACGCGCTGGACGATGTGAATGAAATTGCCGGTCGCATTGTCCGGGGGCAATAAAGCGAACACGCTGCCGGTGCCGGGCACAAGCCCTTCCACCGTTCCGTGATAGGTAACACTTCGTCCGTAAAGATCGGCGGTGATAAGTGCCGGCTGTCCGGGCCGCACCCCGCGCAGGCTGCTCTCCCAAAGATTCGCCTCGACCCATAGGTGATCCAAAGGCACGATCGTCATCACCTGGTCGCCCGGCCGCACCCGGTCTCCGACTTGCGACTTGCGCTTGGCGATATAGCCTGCAACTGGTGCACGGATTTGCTGTCTCGAGAATTCAATATGGGCGTCAATGAACTTGTTTTTGGCGACTTCGATGTCGGGATGATTTGCCCTGGTCGTGCCGCCAACCCGAGCCTCAGCGGACTGAAATTCGGCGCTAGCCTCCTTCAGATCGGCTTCAAGCGAGGCTTTCTGATCCTCGGCGTTTTGCAGGACCTGCTTGGAAACAGAGCCGCTTGGGAGCGCCTGGCGGTAGCGGACAATATCGTGGCGAATCTTATCGAGCAGGGCGGTGCGCGAGAGAATTTTTTGACACATCTGCTGGCGCGTTGCGAAAAGCGCGCCGACTGCGCGCACGGCGCGGCCCAGTTCCCCCTCCGCCTGACCGAGAGCCGCCGTAGCGCGCTGAGCATCGAGACGGACAAGCAGATCGTCTCTTTTCACATATTGAGTCTCTTCAGAGAGGATCTGAACCACGATACCTGTCGCGTCGGCATGCACCGGGATGAGATTGCCGGTAACAAAAGCATTATCGGTCACGACCCAGAAGCGGCCAAAGAGCCACCAATAGGCCCCATAAGCCAATAGGCCCGCGGACATCGCAACGGCGACGAGCAAGAGCAAAAAATTGCGGCGGCGGCGGATGGTCTTGCGATCGAATGGCATTGGCGTGTTTAACAGTTAATCCGCAACAGCATTCCGCTCCTGACTTCAATGCTGGAACAAAGGTGAGACGGGCGACACAATGCTTTCCAAAAACTCGGCGGGCGTGCTCGATTCGATACCGGATAATGCCTCTTCCGGCGCGAGGTGAGGCGTGGGGACATCGACGCCGCTCGAATAGCCGCCGCCGAGCGCCTGGATCAGATCGACCATCGCGGACATATGATCGGCTTCCAAAGCCTTCCATGCGTATTGCTGATCAAGAAGCGCATGCGCGCTTGCCACCACTTCGCGCCGGTCGCTGACGCCACTGCGCAAACGCGTTTGCGTAAGGTTTAATTCCCCGCGTTGGGATTGGACCAGTCGCGTATGAGCCTCGAGAATTGCGCCTGTCTCTTTCCAATGATTCAAACTGTCGGCGACGTCCTGCACGGCATGCAGCAAGGTCTCGTTATAGAGTTCCACCGCCTCGTCGTAGTGCGATCGGGTTGCCGCTAGTTGACCGCGCAGCCGCCCGCCTTCGAACAGCGGAAGATGGATGCCCGGAGCGACCAAAAAATTGAGGTCGCTGCCCCTGAAGAGAAGGCTTGCCAGGGTATCGATTTTTTTTGTGATTGCCGACGCCTCCAGACCTGCCGTGGCGGCGGTCAGGTCAACAGAAGGTAAAAATTGCGCCTTGACCACGTGGACTTGTTCCGCGGCTGCCTCCGCGCGGTGCATGGCTGCGGCGAGGTCGGGCCGGTGCGCGAGCAACTCTATCGGAAGATGCGCGGGAAGAACGATTTTCGCCGGAATGAAGATTCTCTTCGCCACAAAGAAGTTCTGCGTATCATCTGGCCCATCGCCCATCAACCGGGCAAGCAGGTTTTGTTGGAAGACCAACAATTCGCGCGCGCCTGCCTCGCGTTTGTTGGCGGTTTCCAATTCGGCCGTGGCTTGTTTCTCAACGTCACCGGTATCAAGCCCCGTGCGGAACCGCGTCTGCGCCAAAAGGAGCAATTCGCGCCGCAGCGCCACCATTTCGCGGGCCACAGCAAGCTGTTGCGCGAGGGCGCTGCCGCGAATAAAAGCGCGCGCGACCGCTGTGGTCAGCAGCAATCGGGCCTCCGCGAACTCCGATTCTTCGGCCGCCGCTTCGCCCAATGCGGCATCGAAAGCAGCGCGATTCTTCCCCCAGAAATCAAATTCGTATCGAAAAGAGAGGGGATTTAAAGAGTCTGAGGTTCTTACTGTTCCGCCCAAAGCGGGGTTATACGTAGCTACAACACCATGCTTCGCATAACGGAGCTGCCGAAAAGTGTTTTCTGCATCCAGCCATGGCAGCAATCTCGCACTTTCGACTTGCGCCAAAGAATCTGCCTCACCGAGCCTAGCATAGGCTTTTTTCAGGCCAGGGTTGTCCCTTAAGGCGAGCTCCATGACGCGATCGAGCTCTGGGCTGCCAAACAGATGCCACCATTCATCCTGCGGCCAGTTGGATCCTGGCGCGGCCCCTTGCTCTTTGGCCTTCGACAAGGTTCTGTCCATCGGCGGAGGGTCGCGAAACTCAGCACGTTCTCCGCCTCGCGGCATAAAAGCGCATCCGCCGAGCAACAGCGGAATCCCGAAGCCGGAAACCAAAGATAAGATCCGGCCGATCATCCCTGCTCCATCATTTCCTCGGCCTCAGCCTCGCGCAGGCTCTCTACTCGTTTTGAGGGCAGGGCGGTCGATTGGGCAAGCCAGACGAAGGCCGCGAGAACAATGAAGGCGAAGGCGCCGAGGAAAAACGCGTCGTTCAGCCCCAGCAAAGTCGACTCTTGGTGTATGAGGAGCCCCATT